>NZ_QKRU01000038.1:0-69325 GCF_003234055.1 Pseudomonas sp. 57B-090624 | reverse complement strand
GGCCGGGGCGGGGCGCTCGGGGGCGACGGTCTTCACCGCGGCTTCCTGGCGGACCAGGGTGCGGGTGGCGGCGGCCGGCTGGTGATCCTCGGTTTCGGTCGGGGTCATCTCGTAGCTGGACTGGCCGTTCATCACTTCCGGGCTGTCATCGCGCAGGCGCTGCACTTCGAAGTGCGGCGTCTCGAGATGGTCGTTCGGCAGGATGACGATGCGGGCGCGGGTACGCAGCTCGATCTTGGTGATGCTGTTGCGCTTCTCGTTGAGGAGGAAGGCGGCAACCGGGATCGGCACCTGGGCGCGAACTTCCGCGGTGCGGTCCTTCAGGGCCTCTTCCTCGATCAGGCGCAGGATCGCCAGCGACAGGGACTCGACGTCACGGATGATGCCCTGGCCGTTGCAACGGGGGCAGACGATGCCGCTGCTCTCGCCGAGGGACGGGCGCAGGCGCTGGCGGGACATTTCCAGCAGGCCGAAGCGGGAGATGCGGCCGACCTGGACGCGGGCGCGGTCGGCTTCCAGGGCTTCGCGGACCTTCTCTTCCACGGCGCGCTGGTTCTTGGCCGGGGTCATGTCGATGAAATCGATGACGATCAGGCCGCCGATATCGCGCAGGCGCAGCTGACGGGCGATTTCCTCGGCCGCCTCCAGGTTGGTCTGCAGGGCGGTTTCTTCGATGTCACCGCCTTTGGTCGCACGCGCCGAGTTGATGTCGATGGACACCAGGGCTTCGGTCGGGTCGATGACGATGGAGCCGCCGGACGGCAGCTTCACTTCGCGCTGGAAGGCGGTTTCGATCTGGCTTTCGATCTGGAAGCGGTTGAACAGCGGAACGCTGTCCTGATAGAGCTTGATCTTGTTCTGGTACTGCGGCATCACCTGGCGGATGAAGCTCAGGGCTTCTTCCTGGGCTTCCACGCTGTCGACCAGTACTTCACCGATGTCCTGGCGCAGGTAGTCGCGGATGGCGCGGATGATGACGTTGCTTTCCTGGTAGATCAGGAACGGGGCGCCGCGTTCGCCGGAGGCTTCCTTGATGGCGCTCCACAGCTGCAGCAGGTAGTCCAGGTCCCACTGCAGCTCTTCGCTGGAGCGGCCCAGGCCTGCGGTGCGTACGATCAGGCCCATGTCGGCCGGGGCGTTCAGGCCGTTCAGGGCTTCACGCAGTTCGTTGCGCTCTTCGCCTTCGATGCGACGGGAGATGCCACCGGCACGTGGGTTGTTCGGCATCAGCACCAGATAGCGGCCGGCGAGGCTGATGAAGGTGGTCAGGGCTGCGCCCTTGTTGCCGCGTTCTTCCTTCTCGACCTGGACGATGACTTCCTGGCCTTCGTTGAGCACGTCCTTGATGTTGACGCGCCCCTCGGGGGACTTCTTGAAGTACTCGCGGGAGATTTCTTTCAGCGGCAGGAAGCCGTGACGATCGGCGCCGAAGTCGACGAATGCGGCCTCGAGGCTAGGCTCGATGCGGGTGATGCGGCCCTTGTAGATGTTGGCCTTTTTCTGTTCACGGGCGCCCGACTCGATATCCAGGTCGTACAGGCGTTGGCCGTCGACCAGGGCAACACGCAACTCTTCGGGCTGAGTTGCGTTAATCAGCATTCTTTTCATGTAGTACCGTCGGTTTCCGGGGCTGCCGGAAACGGCGATCAGCACACACGACTCTCGCGGTCGGTGTCAGGTGCGCGTCAGGAGCGGCATGCCACTCCCGTGTCCAGCGACATCCAGGCCAGTAGGGCCGGGGTCGCGACGACGTCTCCTGCTTGCTGTTGTCGTAACAGAAGCACGTTGTCAGGAGGAGGAATCAGCCATCGGTAGCGGACGAGATAAAGCGTCTTGATTGAAGCGTTTGCTACGCAGTCCGACGGTTGTGCATCTCCACCCTACACTTGTCCCTTGAAAATCGGGTGCCGCTCGCAGAATCCGTAGCGGGTTGCATTTACCGCGACTGCCCCTAGGGGATTGTCGCGCGTCATGGCTCAAGGCGTTTTTCTCTGGATATTCGCGCTCTGTGCGGCGAGATATTCTGAAGGACGGCCTGACGTCCTGAATGGGTTGCACGTGGCTGGGATGGCAGTTTTGGCGATCATCCGGGGCACGGCCGCTTTTGGCGGCGTTCGCGACTATAGCAGTAATCATTAAGTGCTTCAATTCCATAAAAAATTGTTATGATGCCCGCCATGACTACTCCTCCCTCCCCAACCTCCAGCGTCCAGCTGCTTGAGGTTGCGCCGGAATATGCCGGCCAGCGAATCGATAATTTCCTGCGCACACAGCTCAAGGGTGTTCCCAAGACGCTGGTCTACCGCATCCTTCGCAAGGGTGAGGTGCGGGTGAACAAGGGGCGGATCAAGCCCGAGTACAAGCTCCAGGCCGGTGACATCGTTCGTGTGCCGCCCTTGCGGCTGGCCGAGCGTGATGAGGCGGCGCCCGTGGCGCAGGGCATGCTCGAGCGCCTGGAGGCGGCGATCGTCTACGAGGACAAGGGCCTGATCGTGCTCAACAAGCCGGCCGGTATTGCCGTGCACGGCGGCAGTGGGTTGAGCTTCGGTGTGATCGAGGCGTTCCGCCAGTTGCGCCCTGATGCCAAGGAGCTGGAGCTGGTGCACCGGCTGGATCGGGATACCTCCGGCCTTCTGATGATCGCCAAGAAGCGCAGCATGCTTCGTCATCTCCACGAGGCCCTGCGCGGCGATGGCGTCGACAAGCGCTACATGGCACTGGTTCGCGGAAGCTGGCCGACCTCGAAGAAGAAGGTCAGCGCGCCGCTGCTTAAGAACAATCTGCGCTCGGGTGAGCGCATGGTCGAGGTCAATGACGAGGGCAAGGAAGCGCTGACCGAATTCCGTGTGCTGCGCCGCTTCGGCGAGTTCGCCACGTTGGTCGAGGCGAGTCCCATCACCGGGCGGACCCACCAGATCCGCGTACACACCCGTCACGCCGGCCATGCCATCGCGGGTGACCCCAAGTATGGGGACGAGGATTTTTCCCGCGAGATCCGTGAGCTGGGCGGCAAACGCCTGTTCCTGCACGCCTACGCGCTATCGCTGGTGTTGCCGGATGGCGCGCCGCTGCAGGTCGAGGCGCCGGTAGATGAGATGTGGGAGAAGACCCTGGAGCGCCTCGGTGCCTGACTATCGCCTGCTGGTATTCGATTGGGACGGCACGCTGGTGGATTCCATCTCGCGCATCGTTGAATCCCTGCAAGTCGCAGCCGAGGCTTGCGGGTTGCCGCAGTTGGGCGAGTCGGCCCTGAAAGGCATCATTGGCCTCGGCCTGCCCGAGGCGATTCGCGTGCTTTATCCCGGGTTCGACGACCCCGTGGCAGTCCAGCGCTATCGAGAGGTCTACGGAGCCCATTACAGTCGGCTGGAGGCGCAGCCTTCCGCGTTGTTCCCAGGTGTGCTGGGCGCTCTCGAAGGCTTCCGAAATGAGGGATATCTGCTGGCGGTCGCTACCGGCAAGACCCGGCGCGGCCTGGATCATGTGCTGGCTGGTCGTGGCTGGCTCGATTACTTCGATATCACCCGTTGCGCGGACGAGACCGCGAGCAAGCCGGATCCGCGCATGCTGCACGAGATTCTCCAGCATTGCCGTGTGGATGCCGGGCAGGCGTTGATGGTCGGTGACTCGCCCTTCGATCTGCGGATGGCTCGCCGGGCGGGGATGGATTCTGTGGCGGTGGGGTACGGCGCCCAGTCCCTGGATGTGTTGCGTGGGGAGTCGCCGCGACTGGCGATCGAGCATTTCGATGAATTGCGTCACTGGCTCGCTGGTGGTGCGAACAAACACACTATGAAGGTGGATCTGCATGTCGGATGAATGGAAGGCTTCGACGCCTGCGGGCGGTGACGATGACAAGAGCTGGAAGTTGCTGGAAAAGGCCGTGCTGGCGGGTGTTCAGGAGCAGCGTCGCTCGCGTCGCTGGGGCATTTTCTTCAAGGTACTGACCTTCCTCTACCTGTTCGTGGCGCTGGCGCTCTTCTCGCCGCTTTTCGATCTGCAGAAGACTGCGGCGCGGGGCGAGAACCACACGGCGCTGGTCGAAGTGAAGGGCATGATCGCCGATGACGAGGCTGCCAGTGCCGACAATATCGTCGGCAGCCTGCGCGCTGCCTTCGAAGATCCTAAGACCAAGGGCATCGTCCTGCGCATCAACAGCCCGGGTGGTAGCCCGGTGCAGTCCGGCTATATCTACGACGAGATCCGGCGGCTGCGTGGGGAGCACGCGGATATCAAGGTCTATGCGGTGATTACCGACCTGGGGGCCTCTGGTGCCTACTACATCGCCAGCGCCGCCGATGAGATCTATGCCGACAAGGCCAGTCTGGTCGGTTCCATCGGTGTTACTGCCGCGAGCTTCGGTTTCGTCGACCTGATGGGTAAGCTGGGTGTCGAGCGTCGTGTCTACACCTCGGGTGAGCACAAGGCCTTCCTCGATCCCTTCCAGCCACAGAAGGCCGAGGAGACCCAGTTCTGGCAAGGCGTGCTCGATACCACTCACAAGCAGTTCATCGAAAGCGTGAAGAAAGGTCGTGGTGATCGCCTGAAGGTCGAAGGGCATCCGGAGCTGTTCAGTGGCCTGGTCTGGTCCGGAGAGCAGGCCCTCGAGCTGGGCTTGGTGGACAAGTTGGGTAGCACCAGCTTCGTTGCGCGCGAAGTGATCGGCGAAAAGGAGATCGTCGACTACACCAAGCAGGAGACGCCCTTCGATCGCTTCGCCAAGCGGCTCGGTGCCAGCGTGGCGGAGCGCCTGGCCCTATGGATGGGGTTCCAGGGGCCGAGCCTGCGCTGACCCATCGCTGCCTATATATAAGGAAGAGCCCGGCCCGTGCCGGGCTTTTTCGTCAGGGTAGCGCCAGGCCTTCTTCGAGCAGCATGTCGACCAGGCGGATCAGCGGCAGGCCCACCAGGCTGGTGGCGTCCTCCCCCTGGGTGGAACGGAACAGGCTCACGCCCAGTCCTTCGGCCTTGAAACTGCCGGCGCAGTCGTAGGGCTCTTCGGCATGGAGGTAGCGCTCGATGGTTGCTTCGTTCAGGGAGCGGAAGTTCACCGTGAAGGGCACGCAATCCACTTGGCAGCGGCCGCTGCGGGTGTTCAGCAGGGCGAGGCCGGTGAGGAAGGTGACGCTGGTGCCGCTGGCGGCCAGCAGCTGGCTGCGGGCGCGCTCGAACTCCAGGGGCTTGCCGAGTATCTGCTCGCCGAGGACGGCTACCTGGTCGGAACCGATGATCAGGTGCTGGGGGTGCAGGTCGGCCAGGGCGCGTGCTTTTTCTTCGGCCAGGCGGCGTACCAGTTGTTCGGCTGTTTCGTGAGGGTGGCGGGTTTCATCGATGGCCGGCGCGCTCCATGTGAAGGGCAGGCGAAGGCGTTCAAGAAGCTCGCGGCGGTATGGCGAGCTGGATGCGAGCACCAGAGGTGGCATGCTGATCTCCCAGTCAGGAAGCGGGAATTCTATAGCCCTAGCCGCATGGCGGACAGGGCGGAATTTGTTTTGACAGGTGCTGGGTGCATCCCTAGAATGTCGCGCCTATGTTGAATGGGCCGATTCCACCTCACGTCGATCCGCGCAAGATGGCTGATCGCGGCGTAACCCTCCAGGGCGAGCTGCAACTCTCCAGTCTTGAGCGTCTCTGCGACCCGCTTGCCGATAATGCAGGCATCGTACGCACGAAACTTGTTTTCGGGCGCGACGAGCGCAGGACTGCGATTATTCGCAGTGAAATCGATGTCGAGGTCAAGATGGTGTGCCAGCGTTGTCTGGAGCTGGTCGTGCTGCCGATCCACAGTGAATGCACGTACGCCGTGGTGAAGGAAGGCGCGGACAGCGAGTCACTGCCCAAGGGCTATGACGTGCTGGAAGTGGGTGAGGATCCTCTGGATCTTCTGACTCTGGTCGAGGATGAGCTCTTGCTCGCCTTGCCCATTGTTCCGGCCCATGACCCTGAAGATTGCCAGCAGCCGGAGGGGCTTGATGAGCCCGAGCCGAGTGAGAACGAGGTGACGCGGTCCAACCCGTTCAGTGTATTGGCGCAGTTAAAGCGTGACCCAAACGTTTAGGAGTTAATTGATTATGGCTGTTCAGCAGAACAAAAAATCCCGCTCTGCCCGCGACATGCGTCGTTCCCACGATGCCCTCGAGGCCAACGCCCTGTCCGTCGAGAAGAGCACCGGTGAAGTGCACCTGCGTCACCACGTATCCCCGGAAGGCGTATACCGTGGTCGCAAAGTGATCGACAAGGGCGCTGACGAGTAATCCTTGTCCGCTCCGATCATCGCGATTGACGCAATGGGCGGGGACTTCGGTCCCCGTTGCATTGTTCCTGCCAGCATCGCCTGTCTGGCTGAGTTCCCCTCGCTCCATCTCATTCTTGTCGGCCAAGCCCATCTGCTCGAAGAGCTGATCGCCCGTGAAAACGGTGTCGACCGTCAGCGGCTTTCCGTCGAGCATGCATCCGAAGTTGTCGGCATGGACGAGCGCCCGTCCCAGGCGCTGCGCGGCAAACCCGACTCCTCCATGCGCATTGCCCTCGACCTGGTTCGTGCAGGTCGTGCCCAGGCTTGCGTCAGCGCCGGCAATACCGGTGCGCTGATGGCGCTATCCCGCTACATGCTCAAGACCCTGCCGGGCATCGATCGCCCTGCGATGGTCAGTGCCGTGCCCACGGCCAAGGGGCATTGCCATCTGCTGGATCTCGGTGCCAACGTCGATTGCAGTGCCGAGCACCTCTATCAGTTCGCCGTCATGGGCTCGGTCGCGGCCGAAGCGCTCGGGGTGTCGCGCCCGCGTATCGCGTTGCTCAACGTCGGCACCGAGGACATCAAGGGCAATCAGCAGGTCAAGCTGGCGTCCAGCCTGCTGCAGCAGGCCGAGGGCCTGAATTACATCGGCTATATAGAAGGCGACGGTCTGTACCGTGGCGAGGCCGATGTGGTGGTATGCGACGGTTTCGTCGGCAACATCCTGCTCAAGTCCAGTGAAGGCCTGGCGTCGATGATCTCCGCCCGTATCGAGGCGCTGTTCACCGACAACCTGGGCTCGCGCATGGTCGGCGCCCTGGCGCTGCCGTTGCTGCGGCGCTTGCAGGGTGACCTGGCGCCTGCCCGGCATAATGGTGCGAGCTTTCTCGGCCTGCAGGGCATCGTGGTCAAGAGTCACGGCGCCGCTGGCTCCGACGGTTTCCAGAGCGCCATCCGCCGCGCGCTCATAGAGATCCGCGAGAACCTTCCCCAGCGCCTGCACGGGCGTCTCGAGGATCTGTTGCTCTAGGATGTGACCGCCGTCTGCGGCCTGTCATCCAACTGTCAGTTCCTTGCGCTTGGCTATGCCCGGCGCTCCCGTACACCGATCAAGGCAAACAAGGGAATAGTTCCGATGTCCGCATCCCTCGCATTCGTTTTTCCCGGCCAGGGCTCACAGTCCCTGGGCATGCTGGCCGAGCATGGCGCTTCGCAGAAGCTGGTCCTGGATACCTTCGCCGAAGCCTCCGAAGCCCTGGGCTACGACCTCTGGGCTCTGGTCCAGCAGGGGCCGGAAGAAAGCCTGAACCAGACCGACAAGACCCAGCCTGCCATCCTCACCGCCTCCATTGCACTCTGGCGCCTGTGGCTGGCCGAGGGGGGCGCGCGCCCGGCCTATGTCGCCGGTCACAGCCTGGGTGAGTACTCGGCGCTGGTCGCCGCCGGCAGCCTGGGCTTCGCCGATGCGGTGAAGCTGGTCGAGCGTCGCGGCCAACTGATGCAGCAAGCCGTTCCGGCAGGGCAGGGCGGCATGGCCGCCATCCTCGGCCTGGAAGATGCCGACGTGCTCGCTGCGTGCGACGAAGCTGCGCAGGGGGATGTGGTCAGCGCGGTCAATTTCAACGCACCCGGCCAGGTGGTGATCGCCGGTAGCGCCGTTGCCGTCGAGCGTGCCATCGACGCCTGCAAGGCCCGTGGTGCCAAGCGCGCCATGGCGCTGCCGGTCAGCGTACCCTCCCATTGCGCACTGATGCGCCCGGCCGCCGAACGCTTCGCCGAGTCGGTCGAAGCCATCGCCTGGCAGGCTCCGCAGATCCCGCTGGTGCAGAACGTCAGCGCCGCTGTCGTGGCTGACCTCGGCGTCCTCAAGGGCGACCTGCTGGCCCAGCTCTACAGCCCCGTTCGCTGGGTCGAGTCCATGGTCCGCCTGTCGGAGCAGGGCGTGACCGAGTTGGTCGAGTGCGGCCCCGGCAAGGTTCTTTCCGGCCTGAACAAGCGCTGCGTGAAGGGCATCGGTACGCACAATCTGGATACCCCCGACGCTTTCGCAGCCGCTCGTGCTGCGTTGGCCTGAGCAAGGAGAAGACTATGAGTCTGCAAGGTAAGGTCGCCCTGGTCACCGGTGCGAGCCGTGGCATCGGTCAGGCCATCGCGCTGGAACTGGGTCGCCTGGGTGCCGTCGTCATCGGCACCGCCACCACCCCGAGCGGTGCCGAGCGCATCGCCGAATACCTCAAGGAAAATGGCGTCCAAGGCGCCGGCCTGGTGCTCGATGTCAGCAATGACGAGTCCGTCGCCAGCACCCTTGAACACATCCAGCAGCACCTCGGCCAGCCGTTGATCCTGGTGAACAACGCCGGCATCACCCGCGACAACCTGATGCTGCGCATGAAGGACGACGAGTGGTTCGACGTCATCAACACCAACCTCAACAGCCTCTATCGCCTGTCCAAGGCCGTGCTGCGCGGCATGACCAAGGCGCGCTGGGGTCGCATCATCAACATCGGCTCGGTGGTGGGTGCCATGGGCAACGCCGGGCAGGTGAACTACGCCGCCGCCAAGGCCGGCCTGGAAGGCTTCGGCCGCGCACTGGCCCGTGAAGTCGGCTCCCGCGCCATCACCGTGAACTCGGTGGCGCCCGGTTTCATCGATACCGACATGACCCGCGAGCTGCCGGAAGCCCAGCGCGACGCACTCCTGGGGCAGATTCCGCTGGGTCGCCTGGGACAGGCCGAGGAGATCGCCAAGGTGGTCGCATTCCTCGCTTCCGATAGCGCATCCTACGTGACCGGGGCTACTATCCCTGTGAACGGCGGCATGTACATGAGCTGAATGTGACGATTCCCTTCAGGAAACTGTCATAGGAGCTGTCTAAAATCCGGTACATACGTGCAATTGGGTTATGGACGGGTCCAGACGGGGCCTGGAGGGGTTGGCATCCCGCTTGAAATGCGGAAAACCCTTTCTATACACTGCAGCCCAAGCTGCACGGATTTTTCCATAGGAGTGAAAACAAGGTATGAGCACCATCGAAGAACGCGTCAAGAAAATCGTCGCCGAGCAACTGGGCGTTAAAGAAGACGAAGTAACCAACAGCGCTTCCTTCGTCGAAGACCTGGGCGCCGACTCCCTTGACACCGTTGAGCTGGTGATGGCTCTGGAAGAGGAATTCGAGACCGAGATCCCGGACGAGCAAGCTGAGAAGATCACCACCGTTCAGGAAGCCATCGATTACATCAACGCGCACGCGCAATAAGTAATCGTCGATTCCCGACTCGGAAAAGCCGCACGACCGTCAGGTCGTGCGGCTTTTCTTTAAGTGTCATCCAACCGCCGTGTAGAAATTGAGGAGAGCACAGTGTCGCGTAGACGCGTCGTGATCACTGGCCTTGGCATGCTGTCGCCGCTGGGCACCAACGTCCCGGACAGCTGGCAGGGCATTCTGGCTGGCCGCAGTGGCATCGGCCTGATCGAGCATATGGACCTTTCCGCCTACTCCACCCGCTTCGGTGGTTCGGTGAAGGGCTTCGATGTCGAGCAGTACCTGTCCGCCAAGGAAGCTCGCAAGCTCGACCTGTTCATCCAGTACGGCCTCGCTGCCAGCTTCCAGGCTGTGCGTGATTCCGGCCTGGAAGTCACCGACGCCAATCGTGAGCGCATCGGTGTGGCCATGGGCTCCGGTATCGGCGGCCTGACCAATATCGAGAACAACTGCAAATCGTTGATCGAGCAGGGGCCGCGGCGTATTTCGCCTTTCTTCGTTCCCGGTTCGATCATCAACATGGTGTCCGGCTTCCTGTCGATCCACCTGGGGCTGCAGGGGCCGAACTACGCCATCGCCACCGCCTGCACCACGGGCACTCACTGCATCGGCATGGCCGCACGCAACATCGCCTATGGCGAGGCCGACGTGATGATCGCCGGCGGTTCCGAGATGGCCGCCTGTGGCCTCGGCCTGGGTGGTTTCGGTGCCGCGCGGGCGCTGTCCACGCGCAACGATGACCCTGCCGCCGCCAGCCGCCCCTGGGATCGTGGTCGTGATGGCTTCGTGCTTTCCGACGGCGCCGGTGCGCTGGTCCTCGAGGAGCTGGAGCACGCCAAAGCCCGCGGCGCCACCATCTATGCCGAGCTGGTCGGCTTCGGCATGAGCGGCGACGCCTTCCACATGACCTCGCCGCCGGACGATGGCGCCGGCGCCGCGCGCTGCATGCGCAACGCCCTGCGCGATGCCGGCCTGAACGGTGACCAGGTGCAGTACATCAATGCCCATGGCACCTCCACCCCTGCCGGCGACAAGGCGGAGGCCGCAGCGGTCAAGAGCGTGTTCGGCGATCATGCCTACAAGGTCGCGGTGAGCTCCACCAAGTCCATGACCGGCCACCTGCTGGGTGCCGCCGGTGCCGTCGAGGCGATCTTCAGCGTGCTGGCGATCCGCGACCAGGTGGCACCGCCGACCATCAACCTGGATGACCCGGACGAGGGGTGCGACCTGGACTTCGTGCCCCACGAAGCCCGCTCCATGCCCATCGACGTGGTCCTGTCCAACTCCTTCGGTTTCGGTGGCACCAACGGCTCCCTGGTGTTCCGCCGGTTCGCCGATTGATGCTGGCCTGGGTCGACGGCCTGCCGGCCGGCTCGCTGTCTCTCAAGGATCGCGGGCTGGCCTACGGCGACGGGCTGTTCGAGACCATCGCCGTGCGCGGTGGTCGACCCGGGCTGCTGGAGCGTCATCTCGCGCGCCTTGCCGAAGGTGCGCGTCGCCTGTCCCTCGAACTCGACCTGCACCTCGTGCGTGAAGAGCTGCTGGCGTTCTGCGCCCAGCAGGGCGAGGGCGTCGCCAAGCTCCTGGTGACCCGCGGCGACGGCCTGCGCGGCTATGCACCGCCCAGCACGCCGCCCCGGCGCATCCTCATGGGCAGTGCCCACCCCGCTTATCCCGAAGCCAATGCCCAGCAAGGCGTCGAGCTCTTCCCCTGCGCCACGCGCCTGGCCGAGCAGCCCCTGCTTGCAGGCCTCAAGCACCTCAACCGCCTGGAGCAGGTGCTGGCCCGAGCGGAATGGCAGGACGCTCGCTTCGCCGAAGGGCTGATGCGTGACGTATCCGGTCGGGTCATCGAAGGGGTGTTCAGCAACCTCTTCCTGGTCAGTGGCGGCGTAGTGATCACCGCCGATCTCACGCGCAGTGGCGTGGCCGGCGTGATGCGGGCCGAGCTGCTGGAGCAGGCATCGGCCCAGGGCATCGCTACTCGCGTGCGTGATATCGAGTACGAGGAACTGCTGGGAGCCGACGAAGTCTTCCTCTGCAACAGCCTCTACGGCGTCTGGCCCGTGCGTGCCTTCGCCGGGCGCGACTGGTCGGTCGGGCCGCTCACCCGTAAACTGCAGGCCCTTGCCCGCGCCCTACTGGATTGCTGATTCGTGATACGCAAATTGCTCGTGCTGCTGCACAGTGGCCTGATCCTCGGCGGCCTGGTGTTCGCCTATGCCGGTTGGCAGCAGCGTGAAGCCCTGAAGCAACCGCTCGTTCTCGCCGGGGAGCAATTGCTCGATGTGCCGGCCGGGTCCACCCCCGGTGGCCTGCTCAACCGGCTGGAAGAGGAGGGCGTGATCCAGGATGCGTTCTGGTTGCGCCAATATTGGCGCTTCAACCTCGCGGGGCAGTCGCTGCACAGCGGCGAATACCGCATGACGCCGGGGATGGACGCCGCTCAATTGCTGAGCCTCTGGCAGCGTGCCGACGTGGTGCAGTACAGCCTGACGCTGGTGGAGGGCTGGAATTTCCGTCAGCTGCGTGCGGCCCTGGCCAAGCAGCCCAAGCTGGAGCAGACCCTGGCGGATGCCAGCGATGCCGAGCTGATGAAGCGGCTCGGCCTGGAGGGGCAGCACCCCGAGGGGCGTTTCTTCCCCGATACCTATCGCTACGTGCGCGGCATGCGTGACATCGACCTGCTCAAGCAGGCCCACCAGCGTCTCGAACAGGTGCTGGAGAGCGAATGGGCGAAGCGGGCGGATGACCTGCCCTACGCCGACCCCTACCAGGCGCTGATCATGGCGTCGATGGTGGAGAAGGAGACCGGCGTGCCCAGCGAGCGCGGCCAGATCGCCGGTGTCTTCGTGCGTCGCCTGAAGCTCGGCATGCTGCTGCAGACCGACCCCACGGTGATCTACGGCCTGGGCGAGCGCTACGCCGGCAAGATCACCCGTGCCCACCTGCGTGAAGCCACGCCTTACAACACCTACGTGATTGCCGGCATGCCGCCGACCCCCATCGCCATGGTCGGTCGCGAGGCGATCCACGCCGCCTTGCACCCGGTG
Source organism: Pseudomonas sp. 57B-090624 (assembly GCF_003234055.1). NCBI lineage: Bacteria > Pseudomonadati > Pseudomonadota > Gammaproteobacteria > Pseudomonadales > Pseudomonadaceae > Pseudomonas > Pseudomonas sp. 57B-090624. The sequence goes on along the minus strand of NZ_QKRU01000038.1, from coordinate 56,772 downwards.
GATGGCAAGAGCCTCTACTTCGTGGCCCGTGGCGACGGCAGCCACGTGTTTTCCGAATCGCTCGCCGACCACAACCAGGCGGTGCGTGAATACCAGTTGAAGCGGCGCGCGGACTATCGCTCCAGCCCCGCTCCCATCACCAACAAGGACACCCCGTGAGCGGCCTGTTCATCACGCTCGAAGGTCCCGAAGGGGCCGGCAAGAGCACCAATCGCGACTTCCTCGCCGAGCGCCTGCGCAGCCACGGCATCGACGTGCTGCTGACCCGCGAACCCGGTGGCACGCCGTTGGCCGAGCGCATCCGTGAACTGCTCCTGGCGCCCAGCGATGAAGCCATGGCCGCCGATACCGAGCTGCTGCTGATGTTCGCTGCCCGCGCCCAGCACATCGCCGGGGTGATCCGCCCGGCGCTTGCCCGGGGCCAGGTTGTGCTTTGCGACCGTTTCACCGATGCCACCTACGCCTACCAGGGCGGAGGGCGAGGGCTGCCCGTCGAGCGCATCGCGTTGCTGGAGAACTTCGTCCAGGGCGAACTGCGTCCTGACCTGACCCTGGTCTTCGACCTGCCCGTGGATGTCGGCCTCAGCCGTGCCGCCGCACGCGGTCGCCTGGACCGTTTCGAGCAGGAAGACCGCAGCTTCTTCGAGGCCGTGCGGCAGACCTACCTGCAGCGGGCCGCCGCAGCACCTGAACGCTACCGTGTGCTGGATGCCGCCGCCCCGCTGGCCGACGTCCAGCAGACCCTCGAAGCCCTGCTGCCCGAACTGCTGGAGCGTTGCCGTGGCTGAAGCCTATCCCTGGCAGGAATCGCTCTGGCAGCACCTCGCCGGTCGTCCGCGCCATGCCCACGCCTATTTGCTGCATGGCCCGGCCGGCATCGGCAAGCGGGCCCTGGCCGAGCGCCTGATGGCGCGTCTCCTGTGCCAGAAGCCCGAGGGCCTCGATGCCTGCGGCCAGTGCAAGTCCTGCTACCTGCTGGCCGCCGGTACCCACCCGGACAACTTCGTGCTGGAGCCGGAAGAAGCGGACAAGGCGATCAAGGTCGACCAGGTCCGCGAGCTGGTCGAGTTCGTGGTGCAGACCGCACAACTCGGTGGGCGCAAGGTCGTCCTGCTCGAACCCGCCGAAGCGATGAACCTGAACTCCGCCAACGCCCTGCTCAAGAGCCTGGAAGAGCCTTCGGGCGACACCGTGCTGCTGCTCATCAGCCACCAGCCCAGCCGGCTGCTGCCGACCATCAAGAGCCGCTGCGTGCAACAGGCCTGCCCACTGCCGGGCGAGGCCGACAGCCTGGCCTGGCTGGCGAAGGCACTGCCGGATGCCGACGAGCAGGTCCGTCGGGACCTGCTGGTGCTGGCCGGCGGCTCACCGCTCACCGCGCAGCGCCTGCACGGCCAGGCGGTGCTGGAGCAGCGCGCCCAGGTGGTGGACGGGGTGAAGAAGCTGATCAAGCAGCAGGTGGGGGCCAGCCAACTGGCCGAAGGCTGGAACGCCGTGCCGCTGATCCTGCTGTTCGACTGGTTCTGCGATTGGGCACAACTGATGTTGCGTTACCAACTGACGGGCGATGAAGACGGCCTGGGCATGGCCGACATGCGCAAGGTCGTCCAGTACCTCGCCGGCAAGGCACCCCAGCACAAGGTGCTGGGGTTCCAGGACTGGTTGCTGCAGCAGCGGCAGAAGGTACTGGGCAAGGCCAACCTCAACCGTGTCTTGCTTCTCGAAGCCTTGCTGGTGCAGTGGGCAAGCCTGCCCGGACCGGGCTAGAATCCACCGCTGAGCCAGCTAGCCAGGAAAGCCGCATGAGCCTGCCACCCAATCTGGGCCCGCGTAACGGGATCCTGTCCTTGACCATCAAGGACAAGTCCGTGCTGTATGCCGCCTATATGCCCTTCATCAAGAACGGCGGCCTGTTCATCCCGACGAACAAGAGCTACAAGCTCGGCGACGAAGTGTTCATGCTCCTCAACCTCATGGACGAGCAGGAAAAGATCCCGGTGGCCGGCAAGGTCGTCTGGATCACCCCGAAGGGCGCCCAGGGCAACCGTGCCGCCGGCATCGGCGTGCAGTTCAACGATGGCGACACCGGTGCGCGCAACAAGATCGAGACCTACCTCGCAGGCGCCCTCAAGTCGGACCGCCCCACCCACACCATGTAAAGCCGCGCCGGCCCCTCGTGGCCGGCGCCTGCTGACGTCCAAGTGATCCGAACCATGCTGGTCGATTCCCACTGCCATCTCGATCGCCTCGATCTCGCCGCTCATGGCGGTTCCCTCGATGCGGCGCTCGAGGCTGCCCGTGCCCGCGGTGTCGGGCAGTTCCTCTGCATCGGCGTCAGCGCCGACAACGCCGCCGCGGTCAAGGACCTGGCCAGCCGCTATGCCGACGTGCATTGCTCCGTTGGCGTGCACCCGCTGGACCTGGCCCCCGGTGAAGCACTGGCGCTGGACTGGCTGCTGGGTGAGCTCGACCATCCCCGCGTTGCCGCCATCGGCGAGACCGGCCTCGACTACCACTACGAGCCCGAGGCCGCCGAGTTGCAGCAACAAGCCTTCCGCCTGCATCTCGAAGCCGCCCGCATCACCGGCAAGCCGGTGGTCGTGCACACCCGCGAGGCGCGCGCCGATACCCTGGCGCTGCTGCGCGAGGCAGCGCTGCCCCAGGCGGGCGTGCTGCACTGCTTCACCGAGGATTGGGAAATGGCCAAGGCGGCCCTGGACATCGGCTTCTATATCTCGCTGTCCGGCATCGTCACCTTCCGCAACGCCGAAGCGCTGCGCGAAGTCGCCCGGCAGGTGCCGGCCGACCGCCTGCTGGTCGAGACCGATTCGCCCTACCTGGCCCCCATTCCCCATCGAGGCAAGCCCAACCTGCCCGAGTACGTGCGGGAGGTCGCCGAGTTCCTCGCCCAGCTGCGCGGGGTGGAGTTCGAGCGCTTCGCCGAGCAGACCACCGCCAACTTCCGGCGCCTGTTCCCCTTGGCGCGCCTGGCGGGTTGAAACTCGCGGGCAAAAAAAACCCGGGTTCTGGGGGATGAATCCGGGTCAAGACCATTAGGAGTAAAACAAAGGTACGCGATCCTCGGTACCTTGACTGGTGGGGCACTTGGGGGGAGATGCCGCACGCCAGTCATTTGAGTATTGGTCAATATCCCCTACCGTCCAGACGCGATTGCTCGTTTTTTAAACAGATTTGGAATACGCGCAGGGCGTCTGAGTCCTCAAGCGTCTGCCGACTGGGCCTGTGCCCGCTGGTGACGGCCTTGCCTCTTCCTGACCGGGCTGCGCTCAATGGTCGCACCCCGAATCCATGCGCTGGCGTGCGTCATCTTATGCGGGTGGTGTGGCGTTGTGATCCGAAAGCCTACTGCGGGCGCGCTTCGCGTTCATCGGTATTACCGCTGCAAGCCATCTGGTTCGCGGTTTCCAGAGCGTTCGAGCGCGCCCTGAAACATGTCGAACCCATCTGGCAATAGGCTCATAGTCGGATGTTCCGTGCATTTTGGCGCTAATTAGGCATAATACGCGGCTTGATTTTTGACCCTACAGTCCCTTTATGCAGAAAGAACCCCGTAAAGTCCGTGAGTTCCGCCGTCGCGAGCAGGAAATCCTCGACACCGCCCTGAAACTGTTCCTGGAACAGGGTGAAGACAGCGTCACCGTCGAGATGATCGCCGACGCGGTGGGCATCGGCAAAGGCACCATCTACAAGCACTTCAAGTCGAAGGCGGAGATCTACCTGCGCCTGATGCTCGATTACGAGCGTGACCTGAACGAGCTGCTGCATTCGGCGGATGTGGACCGTGACAAGGAAGCGCTGTCGCGCGCCTATTTCGAATTCCGCATGCGTGACCCGCAACGCTACCGCCTGTTCGACCGCCTGGAAGAGAAGGTGGTGAAGAACAGCCAGGTGCCCGAGATGGTCGAGCAACTGCACAAGATCCGTGCGTCCAACTTCGAGCGCCTGACCCAGCTGATCAAGGGTCGCATCGCCGAAGGCAAGCTGGAGGACGTCCCACCCTACTTCCACTACTGCGCGGCCTGGGCCCTGGTGCATGGCGCCGTGGCGCTCTACCACTCGCCGTTCTGGAGCAACGTCCTCGAGGACCAGGAAGGCTTCTTCCAGTTCCTGATGGACATCGGCGTGCGCATGGGCAACAAGCGCAAGCGCGAGAATGACGCCCCATCGGGCTGAGTGATCGCGCCCAGCCGGATGGCAAATGCATGGGACTGGCGATGGGGCGGCGATATACTTCGCCCCATTCCCCGTCGGAGCGTCCCATGATCGTCGACCGCCAAGGCAGGCGCTTCCGCAACCTGCGCATCAGCCTGACCGCCGCCTGCAACTACGCCTGCACCTACTGCGTGCCGGACGGCAAGCGCCTGGTCGCGGCACAGGACGAGCTTTCCGCCGAGGCCATGGTGCGCGGCGTGTCCTACCTGATGGAGGCCGCCGGCATCGAGCGCCTGCGCATCACCGGCGGCGAGCCGCTGGTGAGCCCCAAGCTCGATCACTTCCTTCGCGGCGTCAGCGGCCTCGGCCTCGATGACATCAGCCTCACCACCAACGGCCAGCTGCTCTCGCGCAAGCTGCCGCTGCTGGTCGATTGCGGCATCCGCCGCCTCAACGTTTCCCTCGACACCCTGGATGCCGATGCCTTCCGGGGAATCGCCCGTGGCGGTGACTTGAAGACCGTGCTGCAGGGGCTCGCCGAGGCCCGGGCGGCGGGGCTGAAGATCAAGCTCAACATGGTGCCCCTGCGTGGACAGAACCTGGACCAGGTCATGCCGCTGCTGGAGTACTGCCTGGAGAACGGCTTCGAGCTGCGCTTCATCGAGCTGATGCGCATGGGCCACCTGGCTCGCGATGGCGTCGGCTTCCAGCAGCAGTTCGTCGGCCTCGACGAGCTGCTCCGGCTGATCGGCGAGCGTCACGAATTCGTCCAGGCCGAGGCGCCGGTGGATGCCACCGCGCTGCGCTATGCGATTCCCGGCCAGGGGCATTTCGGCATCATCGCCAACGAGAGCGTGCCGTTCTGCCGGACCTGCTCGCGCCTGCGCCTGTCCTCCACCGGCTGGCTGCATGGCTGCCTGTCATCGAGCAACCGTCACTACGTCGGCGACCTGCTGGACAAGCCTCGCCACCAGGCCCTCCCGGGCCTGCAGCGGCTACTGGTCAAGGCCCTGGCGGACAAACAGGACATCGCCTTCTCCGGCGGCGTCACCGTCATGAAGATCATCGGCGGCTGAACGCCCGATCCCGATGGGTGCGGCGCCGCAGTTCAGGTCGCATGCCTGCGCTCCTCGTAGGCATCGTCCTCCACCAGCAGCGCCTCGATGGCGGGGAAGCAGCTCTCCATCGCGGCGACGAGCCTCGGATCGAAGTGGCTTCCCGCCTGCTCGCGGATGAAGGCCTGGGCGCGAGCGCTCTCCCAGGCCCGCTTGTAGGGGCGGTCCATGCGCAGCGCATCGTAGACATCGCAGAGGGCGACTATCCGCGCCGAGAGGGGGATGGCCTCGCCGACCAGGCCACGTGGGTAGCCGCTGCCGTCCCACTTCTCGTGGTGGCAGTAGGCGATCTCGGCGGCCATCTCGCTGAGCTCGGTGCCGGGGTCCTCGTGCAGGATGGTGTAGCCGATCACCGGGTGTTCCATCATCTGGCTACGCTCCTCCGCCGTCAGCGTGCCCTGCTTGAGGAGGATGCCGTCGCTGATGCCTATCTTGCCCAGGTCATGCATCGGGGCTGCCAGCCGTATCGTCTCGCACCAGGCGCTGGGCATGCCCAGCTTGGCGGCCACCATCGCGGCGGATTCCCCGATGCGCATGATGTGATCGCCAGTGTCGTTGTCGCGGTAGCAGGCGGCCCTGCCCAGCGCGCGTATGGCCGAGCGGTAGCTTTCCTCCAGTTGGGCCGTTCGGGCCTGTACCTTGCTCTCCAGGTCCCGATTGAGCTGCTCGAGGCTGGCGGTGGCGTGCGCCAGGCTCAGGCAGTTGCGCATCCGCAGGAGCAGTTCGGGCAGGTCCACCGGCTTGGTCAGGTAATCGTTGGCACCCAGTTCGAGACCACGCCGACGGTTTTCCGGGTCGTTCAGCGCGGTGAGGATTATCACCGGGCAGCGCGAACGGTTCCGGCCACCCAGATGGCCAAGGATTTCAAAGCCATCGGGTGCCGGCATGTCCAGGTCGAGCAGCAGCAGGTCCCATGGATTGGACCTCAACCATTCCAGGCCCGCTGCGGAATCGGTGAAGCTGGTGACATGGCGCAGGCCGAACGCCTTGACGCTGGATTCCAGGAGCCGGAGGTTGGCCGGGATGTCGTCGATGATGACGATGCGGGTTTCCGGGGGGATGCTAGAGAACATCTGACTCCTCCTGAATCATCAGCGCGCTGACCAGCTCGCGCATCTCGTCGATGTTGATCGGCTTTCTCAGCACCGCCTTGAAGGCGTAGTGCTGCAGGGCGCGATGATCCGGTGCTTCGCTGAGCAGGATGACGGGGATGTCGCCGCCTCCGGGGAGCGTCTTCAGGCGATCGGTCGCTTCGGCGCCCGGCACCGTGCAGTCCATCAGGAGCAGGTCCGGGAGCTCCTTGTCCAGCGCCTGCGCAAGCCCGTCGCCATGCTCGAACGGTGTCACCCGGGCGACACCGCGAAGCGCCTGCGCCACCCGTTGCTGGCTGGCCGGCTGATCATCGAGGTAATACACGCTCAGTGGCCTTGGCCCACGCTGCCTGGGCGTCTCCTCGGGAGCGAGGGAGAGCTCGATCCAGAACCGGCTGCCCACGCCCGGCTCGCTGTGCAGGCCCATGCAGCCCTGCATCAGTTCGGCCAGCTCGCGACACAACGACAGCCCGATCCCGGTGCCCTGGATGGACGTGTTCTCCTTGCCCAGGCGCTGGAAGGGTTCGAACAGCGCTTTCTGCAAGGCCGGCTCGATGCCTTCGCCGCCATCTTCCACGTAGAGGCGCAAGCGGCCGCCGATGGTTTCCGTGCCCATCGCCAGCAGGCCGGCAGGGCGGTTGTACTTGATGCCGTTGGACAGCAGGTTGATCAGCACCTGGCGCAGGCGCCTCGCGTCGGCCATGACGTGCACCGGCCCGTCCGGCAACTGCACGTGCAGGTCGAGGCCCGCCGTCTCCGCCTGTGCCCTGATCATCTCGGAGCATTCGAGCATCAGTGCACCGATCTCCACCGAGCGCAGGGTGAGCCGGGGGGCCTCGGCCTGCAGGCTGGACCAGTCCAGCAGATCGTCGACCAGTTGCCCCAGGTGTCCGCTGGCCAGCAGGATCTCGTCCAGGGGCTGCGTATCCGCCTGCTCCTCCTCGGCCTTCATGCGCAGCAGCTGTGCGAACCCGTGGATGGCGTTGAGCGGCGTGCGCAGCTCGTGGCTGATGCTGGAGATGAAACGCGATTTCGCCTGGCTGGCGGCCTGGGCCTCGCGCGTGCGATGACGGAGGTCCTCCTCCACCTGCTTGAGTACCTGGATGTCCACGAAGGTGCCGGCGGCAAGGCGCCTGTCGGGCTCCTGCTCCAGATGGAGTATCCGGCCGCGGCAGAGCATCCAGATGATCGACTCGTCAGGCCCGAGCACACGCAGCTCGAGATCGATGCGGGTGAGGTTGCCGATCCGCAGCCCCTGCAGTGCGGCGTCGAGCCTGGGAACGTCCTCGGGAGCGATGCGGGAGAACAGGTCCGCCCGGGCCAGCTCGCTGTCAGGCAGTTTGAAGCGTTTGCCGAACTCCCCGCGAAAAAGCAGGCGGTCCTTCGCCAGGTCGTACTCCCAGAGCCCGGCGGTGACGCTTTCGATCACCAGCTCCAGGCGTTGCTGGGTCGAGCTGCGCTGCATTTCGCTGAGATTGAGCTGCTCGCCCATGACCATCACGGATTCGGCCATCTGGTCCAGTTCATGGATAGAGGACACCGCACGCCTCGGGTGCCATTCACCCCTGCCGATCCTTCTCAGCATCTCGGCGATGCCGTCGATCGAGTCCCGCAGCTTCTCGCTCAGGCTTCTCGCCCTTATCCACATGTAGGTGAAGAAGCAGAGATAGAAACCGATCATCCCGGCGATCAGCAGGTAGCCGATCGCCTGGTAGTGGCCGGCCAGCGAGTTCGTCGCCGCCATCACTTCGCTCTTGTCCGCCAGGGCGACCAGGCGCCATCCGGCGGGTTGGATCTCGTCCCAGGCAACCAGGTGCGTCTTGCCGCGCAGGGTGATCTCCGCATGGCCGCCGGGATTTTCCGCGAGCAGCCCGGCCAGGGCCCTGGTATCGGGACGGCGGTCCAGGTTGAAGTCGTCCGGCTTGAAGCGTTCGGTGCGGACCGCCTCCCGGTAGGTGTGCCCCGTCAGTTCCCGCAAGTCGAAGTCATGCTCTGCCGCACGGGGCAGCGCCAGGATGTTCATGTCCTTGCTGACGAGCACCAGGTAGCCGCCCCAGCCGATATGCAGCTTGCCGATCTCCTGGAGGATGCCGTCCACCGTGAGGTCCATCCCGACCACGCCCTCCAGGAAGCCGTCGCGGTAGACGGGGAAGATCGAGGATGCCATCCAGCCGTTGCCGGCCGGGTCGAGGTAGACGTCGGTCCAGCGCTGCAGGCGATCCGGGTTGTGGGCCGCATCCGCCAGGTAGTAGAAGTTGTAAGCGGGGATGCGCATGTTGTGCGGGTACAGCAGGTCGGTGCGAAACCACGGGTAGATCCTGTTGTAGCTGTCCCAGGCATTGAAATAGAGGCTGGAGATCAGCGGCTGGTGACGCTTCATCTCCTTCATCAATGGGTCGAGCATCGAGAGCCGTCGCGCCCTTTCCTGGCTGGCCTTGCCGGCGGACGAAAGGCTGGAGTAGAACGATGCCGCCCCGCCCAGGTCCTCGGGGCTGTAGCGGGCGCCATCCTCGGTGGTGGCGAGCTGCTCGATGGGCGCGAGGGAGGCAGTGGAAAGTGCCAGCTCGGCCAGGTGGCCGAACAGTTCGGTGTTGCTCGCGATGTGCGCCAGGTGGTCCTGGATGATCTGGGCGTTCTGGTTGGCCGTAGCCTCCAGGCTGTCGAGTGCGTTCTGCTGCAGGTAGGTGATCTGGGCATCGCGCATCTGCTGGTTGCTCAGCAGGTAGCAGGCGATCAGTACCGTTTCGACCAGGATCAGCGGCAGCAGCGCGCTCTGCACGAAGGCTTTCCAGATCCACTGGCGCAGGCCGATCTTGCGGGCGATTCCACTCATCTACCTTTCCTTGCGCGGTGCGCCGGGCATTGCCGTATCCACAGGCTATCCCAGCCGGGGCTGCGCCGATCCCGAGCGATCAGAACGACTCGAGATAAGCGCAGCGGCGGCTATTGCGATCCGTCACAGGCGGAACGAGGCGACGGCGGACTTGAGCTCCACGGCCAGGCGCGACAGGTCCTGGCTGGAGGCGCGGGTCTGGTTGGCTCCCGCCGAGGTCTGGGTGGACAGGTCGCGGATGTTCACCAGGCTGCGGTCGACCTCGCGTGCTACAGCTGCCTGTTGCTCGGCAGCGCTGGCGACCTGGACGTTCTGTTCGTTGATCGAGGCGATGGTCCGGGCGATGTCGCCCAGGCTGCCATCGGCGGCCTGGGCGAGGTCCACCGTTGTCTGGGCCAGGCGCGAACTGCTCTGCATCGTGGCGACTGTGGCGCTGGCCTCCTGCTGCAGCTGGTTCACCATCTGCTCGATTTCCTGGGTGGATTGCTGGGTGCGCTGTGCCAGCAGGCGAACCTCATCGGCCACCACCGCGAAGCCGCGCCCCTGCTCGCCGGCACGGGCGGCCTCGATGGCGGCGTTGAGGGCCAGGAGGTTGGTCTGCTCGGCGATCGAGCGGATCACATCGAGCACCTTGCCGACGTCCTGCATCTGCCGGGCGAGCTTCTCGACACGCTCGGCGCTACCGGTCACGTCGGTCGCCAGGGCGTTGATCGAGCGCACCGTCTCACCCACCTGCTCGCGGCCATGGCGCGTGGCGGTGTCGGCCTGGCGCGAGGCGTCCATGGTCGTGGCCGCGTTGTGCGCCACCCCATCCACCGCCGCACTCATCTGGTTGCATGCCGTGGCCGCCTGCTCGATTTCCTGGTTCTGCCGCAGGAGGTCCCGGCTGGTGTCTTCGGTCACCGCATGCAGTTGCTCGGAGGCCGAGGCGAGCTGGGTGGAGGAGTCGGCGATGAGGCTGATGGTCTGCCGCAGGTTCTGCTGCATGCCGCGCAGGGCGCTCATGAGGGAGGTCGCCTCGTCGTGCCCTTCAACCGGAATGTCACGGCTCAGGTCGCCCTGGGATACCTGGCTCGCCACTTCGACCGCCTGGTTCAGCGGCCTCACGATGCTGCGCGAGAGGAGGAGGGCAAGGATGACGGCCAGGCCGACGGCCCCGGCGAGGATCAGCCAGACCAGCAGGTTGGCGTGTTGGAATGCGGAGTTGCTGGCCGTCGAGGCCTGCCTGGCTCCCTCCTCATTGATTTCGATCAAGGCCTTGAGGTCGGTGCTGAGCGCACTGCCCAGTTCATTGAGCCTGGTGGTGACGATCGATTCGGCTTCTTCCCGCTCACCGGCTGCCAAGCGTTCTATCACTGCGCGGCGGACCTCCAGGTAGCCGCGCAGGTGCTCGACATAGCGATCGAAGAGCTTCTGCTCCTCGTCGCTCGAAATCAGTTTGATGTAGGTGTCCTGGGCTTTTTGCAGGGTGGCTTCGTCCGTGACGAGGCGGGCCTTGGCCGCTTCATCGAATGTCACCAGGGCCCGCAGCGTGGAGGCTCGAAGCTGGAGGGTCGCCTCGTCCATGTGGCTGATCGCGACGATGCTGGGCAGCCAGTTTCCATCGACCGCTTGGGAGCTGTCATGCATCTGGTGCATCTGCATCAGGGAGCCGCCCCCGACCAGCATCAACAAGGTGACCAGCACCGCAAAGCCTGCATTGATGCGGGTGGAGACACGCAAAGAGCGAATCAGCATGATGATCTCCCACGTTGCACGGGTGTAGCGATGGGTATGCCCGGTAGAAGGTTTAGGTCATGGGCGGATGTTTAACGAGCCGTTCGTGAAAAGTGCGTGAATTCAAGAGTACGGCCATCTCAGGGTGGCGTTACCGCGATATGCCTGAGTCACTGATGGCAAAGTGCTTTTAGCGTATTTCCAGTTGTTCCCATGGTATTTCCATTGGCGACAGGCGGTATCAGACTTTAGTGGCTAGTTGAATTGTCGATAATAATTCGCACTGGAATTCGCTTGCCGTTATTGATTGCAGGTAGCGCTCTATTGGGCAGGGCCCGTCTTGTCGAGCTGTGTCGCATCGGCGATTTCAATAGCGCGTTCAATCTTCCAGGCCCTTGTGATCCTTGCACCGCTAGCCTTTCTTGATACCCGAACCACTCGCTGGCAATAACGCTGCAAGTTCGATGTTCCTGAATCGGCTGCAATCCCGTCCCGCTTCCTTGGCCTCGTACAAGGCGGCATCCGAAAACTCGAGAAGCCTTGCGATATCCGGTACGACTTCATTGCTTTCACTGGAATGCGGCCAACTGGGACTTTCTTCATCGAAACTGGCGACGCCGATTGAAACAGTCACTTTCCCGTGGGGGCTGTCGAGATGAGGGATATTCAAGTGCCTGACGCTGTCCCCCAGTTGGTCGGCTATACGGCAGGCACCGACATGGTCGGTTTCGGGCAATAGCACGGCGAACTCTTCGCCGCCATAACGGGCCACCAGGTCGGCGGGCCTGTTGATGCAGGCACGCAGGGCGTGCGCGGCGGCGATCAGGCACTGGTCGCCCTGCAGGTGGCCGTTGCGGTCGTTGTAGCGTTTGAAATAGTCGATATCCATCAGCAGCAACGAGAAGGGTTGCCCGTTGCGGCGGGTCCTGAGCCATTCACGTTCGATGTTCTGGTCGAGGAAGCGGCGGTTGGCCAGGCCCGTCAGGCCATCGGTCTGCGCCAGCAGGTTGAGCCGGTCCATGGCCAGCTTCAGGTGCAGGTGCGTCTTCACCCGCGCGTTGACGATGGCGGGGCGTATCGGCTTGCCGATGAAGTCCACCGCGCCCAGGGCGAGGCCCGCTTCCTCCATGCTCGCCTCGGTGTGGCTGGTGATGAAGATGACCGGGACGTCGCGCAACCCCATTTCGGTCTTCATCCGTTCACAGACCTCGAAGCCGCCCATGCCGGGCATTTCGGCATCCAGCAGGACCAGATCGGGCCTTTGCTCCTGTACCGCCCGGAGTGCATCGGGGCCGTTGGTGGCGAAGCGGACCTTGCCGAGGCTGCCGATCGCCTTGCTGAGGATGCGGATCGCCGAAGTGTCGTCATCGACGATCAGCAGGGAGGGTGTGTAGTCCATGGGTGTCACTCCTTGGCCACGAGGCCTGCGGACTCGAGCAGGTGCAACGCCTGTTCGAAGTCCAGGTTGTCGATCGCCTGCCAGACCTGTTCGGCCAGCGCCTGGCTGGAAATCCGGATGGCAGGGTATGCCTGGGCGAACTGCTCCAGCGCGGCCATGTCGTGGTCGCGCAGGTGGTCGATCAGCCTCGCCAGCGCGGGGCCTGCTGCCAGGTGGTCCGCGTCGCTGCGGGGGAGGGTGATCGCCTCGATGACGCCCGTCTGGCGTTCGAGTTCGAGATAGGCCTCCACCAACTGCCCGAGCAGTGCCGGCAGGTGTGGGGCGTCGGGTTCGACCCGCAGCAGGGTCTCCGCCTCACCTGCAAGCTTGTGAAGGCGCCGGGCACCGAGCATGCCCGCCGACCCCCTGAGCTTGTGCAGGCGCGCTGTCAGCCCGGGCGGGTCGTCCTGCAGGCGCCGCCGGGTCGCTTCGTCGTCGCGGAATTCGCCGAACTCGCTGAACAGCCGCCGCAGCGAGGAGTTGAACAGCTCCAGGTCGTGACTCATGCGCTGGGCGACTTCAACGGTATCGATGCCTTCTATCGTCGGCCAGGGGCGGGAAGGCCCGGTGGGCGCCTCGATCGGACGTATGGGCAGGGGAGCGCCCCGGGAGTCCTGGACCGCCCGGCGGATGGCGCGGATCAGCACCTTGGGTTCCAGGGGTTTGCTGAGGAACTCGTCAATTCCGGCCGCCTTGGCCTGGCGACGTTCTTCCGGCAGCGCTCCGGCGGTCAGGGCGAGCACGGGCAGTCGTTGCAGGCCGAGTTCGCCACGCAGTCGGCGGGTGGCCTCGAACCCGTCCATTTCCGGCATGTGCAGGTCCATCAGCACCACATCGAAGGCGGTGGTGTCCTCGCGCAGACAATCCAGCGCCTGGCGGCCGTTCATGCAGGTCTGCACCTCGGCGCCCTGCTGCTGTAGCATGAGACTGGCCACCTCGAGGTTGATGTCGCTGTCATCCACCAGCAGCAGCCTTATGCCCTCCAGCCACCGGGCCTGGGTGATGTCCAGCTCGGTGGCGTGGATCAGTTTCTCGCCGTGGCCGTTGGGATGCCCGAGGCTGGCGGCAGCGATGGCGTTGTAGAGATCGGAGCCGTCCAGTGGCGTTCGGGCGTGATGGTCCACCAGTGCATCTTCCAGGGTGGGTGCAGCCGATGTCCGTGGCGCCGAGAACACCACGCTGCTGGGCATGCGTTCGCGTCCCAGCAATGCCCTGAGCTGTTCGAGCGTCTCCAGCACATCGGCGCCGGCCAAGTGGTCGAGTAGCAGGACATCGGCCAGTGGATGGCGGCGTGCGAGCCGTTGCCCGAGGTGTTCGAGCAGGTCTTCCCGTCTGAAGAATGGGGTGGCTCGCCAGCCCAGCGAGCGGCACAGCTGGGTGAGTCGCTGGCGTTCGCTCTCGTCCTGGCTCACCACCAGCACATCCAGGCTGGACGTGTTATCCGACAGGGCCTGTTCGTCGATGATCGGATCGAACGGCAGGCGTACCCAGAATTCGCTGCCCACCCCGAGGGTGCTGCGCACACCGACCGTCCCGCCCATCTTCTCGGCCAGGCCGCGTACCACCGACAGGCCCAACCCCGTGCCGCCGAAGCGACGGGTGGTGGAGGTGTCTGCCTGGGTGAAGGGGGAGAACAGCCGCTCGATCACCTTGGCATCGATACCACAGCCGGTGTCCCGGACGCTGATGCAGAGCCAGCAGCGTACGTCGGTCTCGTGGGTGCACTCGACGTTGACCTCGATGCTGCCGGCGGCCGTGAACTTGAGGGCGTTGCCGATCAGGTTCATGAGGATCTGATTGAGTCGCAACGCGTCGCCGGCAAGTTGTTCGGGCAGCGCATCGGCCTTGACCTCGAACCGCAGGCCCTTGGCTTCGGCCTGGGGCGCGAACAGTTCGGCGAGGTCACCGAACAGCCGATGGGGACGGAACGGGCTGTTCTCCAGAAGCATCTCGCCGGCCTCGATCTTGGCGATGTCGAGGATGTCGTTGATGATCCCCAGCAGGGAGCGCCCGGCGATCTGCAGCTTGCCGAGCAGTTTCTCCTGCTGCTCGTCCAGGCGCGTGCCCTGCAACAGGTGGGCGATGCCGATGACCGCGTTCATGGGGGTGCGGATCTCATGGCTCATGTTCGCCAGGAACAGGCTCTTGGCGGCGTTGGCGCTTTCGGCCGAGGCTTTGGCCGCAAGAAGCTCGGCGCTGTTGCGCAGGCGCTCGGTGATGTCCTGGGCGATGGCCAGGTGACCGATGAGCGCACCGGTTTCCGTGCGAATGGAGGTGATGACCATGGACACCTGGATCTGCGAGCCCCCCTTGCGGATGTAGGTCCACTGGCGTGTTTCCGCGCCTTGCTCGTCGGGTTTGCAACGGAATACCTCCATCCCCTCGATGGGGCGGCCGTATTCGCGGCTGAGTTCGACCGCACGTGCCTGGACTTCCTCTGGCAGGTGGAAGTCCAGGAGATTGCGGATGCCGATCATCTCGGCGGCGGTATAGCCCAGCAGCAGTTCCGCGCCTCGGTTGAAGACGACGATCTCGCCCTGCATGTCCACCGCAATGATGGACACCTCGGAGGAGGCGTCGAGCACCGCTTGCAACAGGCCTGCGACCCGGGAGAGCTCGGCGGTGCGTTCGCTGACCTGCTGCTCGAGGCTGGCGTTGAACTGGCGCAGGTAGTCCTCCGCGCGCTTGCGGTCGCTGATGTCGTGCATCAGCTTCGCCGCGCCGAGGATGCTGTCGTCGGCCTCGCGGATCAGGCTGCAGGTGATGGTCACATCGATCAGGCGACCCTCCTTGTGCAGGCGCTGGGTCTCCAGCGTCGGGCCGCGCTCCCCCCGCGCCACGCGTTCGAGCAGCGCTTCGTCCTCGGCCAGGCGCTCCTGCGGAACCAGCAGGGGGGCCAGGGGGCGGCCGAGGATCTCCGCCTCGGTGTAGCCGAACATCTGCTCGGCGGCACGGTTCCAGGTGATGATCCGGCCATCCAGTGCCTCGCCGATGATCGCGTCGCTGGAGTTCTCGACGATGGTCGCCAGCCGCGCCTGGCCGGCCATCACCTGGTACTGGCGCTGGCGTGACAGCAGCAGGGTGCCGACCATGCCGGTGACCAGGAGGCTGGCCAGCAGCCCGACCACGAACACCCTGGCGGGATGCACGGGGTCCAGGGACTCGACGAAGGCGGCGTAGGCGCTGACCTCGAACAGCCAGGTCCGCCCGTAGACCTCTCGTTCGAAACTGTAGGTCTGGACCCGCTCGCCGTCCGGGCTCTGGTGGTGGGTTTCGAAGATGAGCTTGCGCTGCGGGGCGTCGGTCTTGTCGTAGATCGCCAGGTGGAGGCTGTCCACGGGCAGGTCGAGGTCGGTCATCACCTCGCTCATCGCCAGCGGGGCATAGCTCCATCCGAGGATTTCCTCATGGCGGGACGGGAGATCGGCAGGGGTATCCGGGGTGCTGTAGACGGGCAGCAGGAACAGGAAGGAGCGATAGGCCTCCCTGGATTCGTTGATGAAGGTGATGGGGGCGGTGAGCGTGGCCTTGCCGCTGAGCATCGAGCGCTGCGCGGCGATCCGGCGCAGGGGCTCGGAGGCGATGTCCAGGCCGATGGCTTCGATATTGACCTCCGGCGGATCGATGTACTGGATCACGTAGCGCTCGCCCTGGGAGGGGGCGAACTGGTGCAGGGTGAAGTTCGGCTGGCCGTCGGCCCTGACCCGGCGCAGGAAGTCCGCCTCCTCGCTGACCTTGACCCGGCGGATGAAACCGAAACCGCGGGCCCCGGGGAACTCTTCCTGGAGGTTGCGCGCCCGGCTGTAGCGGGTGAACAGGTCGAGGGTGACGTTGCCTATGCCCAGCATGTGGATGGCGCCGCGCCAGCCCCTGAGGCGGAACTCGTAGATGCGCAGGCGCGACATGAGGTCGCCTTCGACCTCGCGGCTTTCATCCTTCAGGGCCTGCTGCACGTGGTTGTCGATGGAGCGGACCTGCTGGAGGCTGGCCAGCGCGCTGAGCAGCAGGCCCGAGAGCAGTACCGCTGCCATCCAGATGGCGATGTAAGTCCATGACTTTGCCTTCATCCACTCGGGTCTCTCGCCGGTTGGAGGCCGAGGCGAGCTTGGCGGCGCGCATCGAACCCTGACTTTCCTGTCTTTTTCCGTAAAGGCGGCAGCGTACTTATGCCCAATGTCACGATGACATCATTGGCTCTATGGAGAGGAAGCCGACTCGCTGTTGCCTCCTCACTATAGATGGCCCTTTGCCTGGCTTCCCGGCCAATGACGTCGCCTGCGGCCGACCTGCCGTCGGCCCGGGCTCGCTTCAGACTCCATTCAGATTGGCTGCGGATACTCGCCCCCATCGAAACGCACGTTGGGGGCCAGACATGATCCAGTCGCAATGGGAATCGTTGTTCCCGCTTCACTTCGGCAGCCTGGGGGAGCGCCACGCCTTCCTGGACCTGCACCTGCAGGGGGACCCGGGGCGCGCGGAGCTGGAGCTGTTCGTCCAGCGTGGCTTCAAGCAGGCGCATGGTGCGGATATCCAGCACTTCCTGCCGGAGATGCTCGGCCTCTACGACGGCCGGGCCACCCTCGACGCCGCCGTGGGCATCCGTCTGGCCAGCACCGGGCAACTGTTCCTGGAGCAGTACCTGGATGAGCCGATGGAGGCTGCGCTGGCGCCGCGGGTGGGCGAGGTGCCCCGGGCGGCCCTGGTCGAGGTCGGCAATCTTGCGTCGCTGTCGGCCGGTGGCGCACGGCTGCTGATCATCGCCGTGACCTGGCTGCTGGCCGCAAGAGGCCTGCGCTGGGTGGCGTTCACCGGCACCTCCACCCTGGTCAACAGCTTCCACCGCCTCGGGCTCGAACCCATGGTGCTGGGCCACGCCGATGCCGAGCGCCTTGACGACCCGGGCAGCAACTGGGGCACCTACTACGAGCAGCGCCCGCAGGTGTTCGCCGGGGACATCCAGCACGGCCATTCCGAGCTGGAGCGTCGAGGCATCTTCCAGCGCCTGGGTTTCCCGCTGCTGCAGGGGGAGAACGGTAATGCGGCCTGATACCCGCTGGTTCCGCCAGCTCCTGGAACAGCATGCCGGGGGCGAGCCGCAGCGCTGCGCGATACGTGGCATCGAACACCGCTACACCTATGCGCAACTGCTGGATGAGCTGGCCGTGCGTGAGTCGCGGCTGCGCGCGCAGCCGGCGGGGCCCATCGCGCTGCTCCTGGACAATGGCCCCGAGGCCCTGTTGTGGGACCTGGCCGCGTTGCTCAGCGAGCGCCCCTGCATCGTGCTGCCGCCGTTCTTCACTGCGTCCCAGCGGGCCCATTGCCTGCAATTGAGCCAGGCGCCGCTGGTGCTCGCTGGCGAGGCGCTGACCGACGAGCTGCATGCGCTGGGCTACCTGTTCAGCGAGGGATTCTGGAAGCGCCCGGTCAGCGCGCCGGCGATGCTGCCGGCGGCCACCGCCAAGATCACCTACACCTCCGGCAGCACCGGCACGCCCAAGGGTGTATGCCTGTCGGCCGAGTCGCTGCTGCGTGTCGCGCGGGAGCTCGAAGCCGCCAGTCGCTCCACGGGGCCGAGCCGCTACCTGGCGGTGCTGCCGCTGGGCGTGCTGCTGGAGAACCTGGGCGTCTACGCGGCGCTGATCGCCGGCGCCGAGGTGACGCTGCTGCCCCTGGACCAGTTGGGCATGAGCGGGGCCAGCGGCATCGACCTCAAGCGGCTGCTGAGCTGCATCCTGCTCAGTGGCGCGCAGAGCCTGATCCTCGTGCCGCAGCTGTTGCTGGGCCTGGTCACGGCCATCGAGCGCGGGCTCACGCAGGTCGGTGCATTGCGCTTCGTCGCGGTGGGCGGGGCGCGGGTCTCGGCGAGCCTGCTGGCGCGTGCCCAGGCCATCGGCTTGCCGGTGTTCGAGGGCTATGGCCTCTCCGAGTGCGCGTCCGTGGTCTGCCTCAATCGCCCGGAGGCCAACCGGCCCGGCACGGTCGGGCGTCCGCTGCCCCATGTCGAGGTGCGCCTTGCCGAGGATGGCGAGGTGCTGGTGCGGGGCTCGACCCTGCTCGGCTACCTGGGCGAGCCGCCGCCGGTGTCCGCCTGGTGGCCGACCGGCGACCTGGGGCACTTCGACGCCGACGGCTACCTGCACATCCTGGGTCGCAAGAAGAACCAGTTCATCACCAGCCTCGGTCGCAACGTCAACCCGGAGTGGGTCGAGGCCGAGCTGACCCAGGACGGCACCATCCTCCAGGCCTACGTCCAGGGGGAGGGGCTCGCCCACAACCTGGCGCTGCTCTGGCCGCTGTCCCCGGAGACGACCGACGCGCAGCTGGAGGCCGCCGTGCAGCGCTGCAACCGTGCGTTGCCCGACTACGCCCGGGTGCACCGCTGGGTGCGGCTGGCCGAACCCTTTACATCCGCCAACGGGCTGCTAACCGGTAACGGCCGGCCGCGTCGCGAAGCGATCTACGTCCGCTACCAGACCCTTCTCAACCAACTCGCCAACGAATGAGGCCCACCATGTCTTTCTTCGACTCGCTGCAAGCTGCAACCCATGAGGAACGCCAGGCGCTGTTCGGCGTCCCGGTGATCCGCGATGCCCTGGGCGGAACCGTCAGCCTGGAGGGCTACATCGCCTTCCTGACCCAGGCCTACCACCACGTCCGCCACACGGCGCCCCTGATGATGGCCTGCGGTGCGCGCCTGCCCAGCCGGCTGGAGTGGCTGCGCAAGGCGGTGTGCGAATACATCGACGAGGAGTACGGCCACGAGCAGTGGATCCTCAATGACATCGAGGTCTGCGGCGGCGACCCCGAGCAGGTGCGTAACGGCAGCCCGTCGCTGCCCATCGAGCTGATGGTGGCCTACCTCTACGACACCATCGCGCGGCACAACCCGGTCGGGCTCTTCGGCATGGTCAACGTGCTGGAGGGCACCAGCATCGCCCTGGCCACCCACGCGGCGGGCAGCATCCGTACGTCCCTCGACCTGCCCGCCAATGCCTTCAGCTACCTGAGCTCCCACGGCGAGCTGGACCAGGACCACATGGCCACCTACCGCCAGTTGATGGACCGCCTCGACCAGCCGGAGGACCAGCAGGCCGTCATCAGGACCTCCAGGGTCGTCTACGGGCTCTATGCGGACATGTTCCGTGGCCTGCCGCGCGCCAGCGTCCGCGACGAGGTGCGTCATGCGCTTGTCTGACTGCCGTGCCGTGCTCACCGGCGCCAGCGGGGGGATCGGCCTGCAGTTGGCCGAGCAGTTGTGCGAGGCGGGGGCCCAGGTCCTGGCGGTGAGTCGCCACGAGGGCAGCCTGGCGGCGCTGCGGCAGCGCTTCCCCAACCAGCTGCGCTGGCAGGAGGCCGACCTCAACCAGGCTTCCGGACGCCAGGACGTGCTGAGCGCTGCCTGGCAGATGGGCGGGACCAACCTGCTGATCAACGCGGCGGGGATCAACCACTTCGCCCTGTTCGAGCAGGCCAGCGAGGAGGGCATCGCGGAGCTGCTCGACCTCAACGTCAAGGCGACCCTGCAGCTGACCCGCCTGTTGCTGCCGCTGTTGCGCCGGCAGGAGCACGCGCTGATCACCAACATCGGTTCCACCTACGGCTCGATCGGCTACCCCGGCTATGCGGCCTATTGCGCCAGCAAGTTCGCCCTGCGCGGCTTCTCGGAAGCCCTGCGCCGCGAGCTGGCGGACACGGCCGTGGATGTCCTCTATGTTGCGCCGCGCGCGACCCGCACCGCGATGAACGGCGCTGCCGCCAGGGCGCTCAACGATGCCCTCAAGGTCGGCACCGACGACCCCGGCGACGTCGCCATCGCGGTGCTCGAGGCGATCGAGCGCAATCTGCGCGAGCTCTACCTGGGCTGGCCGGAGAAGCTGTTCGTGCGCCTGAACCACCTGCTGCCGGGGCTGGTCGACCGCGCCCTGCGCAAGCAACTGCCCTTGATTCGTCACCACAGCCGCCCGGGGGCGGGGGAGATCGGCAAATGAAACGACTGATGCTCATCGGCCTGCTTTTCGCGTCATCCTTCGCCTTCGCCCTGGACGGTGCCGGGCAGCAGCGCCTGGCGGATATCCAGACGCGCTGGGCGCAGATCCAGTACCGCACGGCTGAGTCGGAGCGCGCGGCGGCGTTCGCCAGGCTGGCCGCCGACACCCAGGCCTTCACCCGCCAGCAGCCGACCGCCGCCGAGGCCTGGATCTGGAACGGCATCGTCACCAGCAGCTGGGCCGGCGCCGAGGGTGGCCTCGGGGCGCTGGGCAAGGTGAAGGACGCCCGGGCCAGCCTCGAGAAGGCGCTGGCGCTGGACCCCAAGGCCCTGCAGGGTTCCGCCTACACCAGCCTGGCCGCCCTCTATGACCGGGTCCCCGGCTGGCCCATCGGCTTCGGCGATGCCGAGAAGGCCGAGACGTTGTTGCAGGAGGCGCTGCGCCTGAATCCCGATGGCATCGACAGCCTGTATTTCTGGGGGGACCACCTGTACCGTCAGGACCGCTTCGCCGAGGCGAGGCAGGCCCTGGAGCGCGCGTTGCAGGCCGCTCCCAGGCCTGGTCGCGAGCTGGCTGACCAGGGGCGGCGGGAGGAGATCGATGCTTTACTCAAGACCCTCAAGGACAAATAGGACTGGGCATGCGCCTGTTGCTGGTTGAAGACGACACTGCGTTGGGGGAGGGCCTGCGGACGGGCCTTCGCGAGGAGGGGTACACCATCGACTGGCTGCAGGATGGCGCCAGCGCATTGCATGCACTGACCCAGGAGAACTTCGACCTGGTGATCCTCGACCTCGGCTTGCCGCGGATGGATGGCATCAACGTGCTCAAGCGCCTGCGTGGCAGCGGGTCGGTGCTGCCCGTGCTGGTGCTCACGGCGCGCGATGGCATGGAGGATCGCATCGCCGGGCTCGACGCGGGGGCCGACGACTACCTGATCAAGCCGTTCGACCTCAACGAGCTCAAGGCGCGGTTGCGTGCCTTGCTGCGTCGCAGCAGCGGCCGTGCCAAGGTGCTGATCGAGCATGGCGGAGTCAGCCTCGACCCCGTCTCGCAGCAGGTCCACTACCAGGGCCGGCCGGTCGTGCTGACCCCGCGCGAATACCTGCTGCTGCACGAGCTGCTGGCACAACCGGGGAAGGTGTTCAGCCGCGAGCGCCTGACCCAGCTGTTGTACGGCTGGGACGAGGAAGCGGAGAGCAACACCCTCGAGGTGCACATCTATCACCTGCGCAAGAAGCTGTTCAGCGAGCTGATACGGACCGTCCGCGGGATCGGTTACCTGGTGGAAAACAGACTATGACGTCGTTGCGGCAACGCACCCTCTGGCGGGTGGTGATCCTGCTCATCCTCGGTACCGGCCTCCTGGCGCACTACAACTACCGGGACAGCAGCCACGAGATCGCCGAGGTCTACGACGCCCATCTGGCCCAGAACGCCCGCCTGCTGCAGGGCGTGATGAGCCTGCCGCTCGCGCCCGCCGACCGGGGGCGGCTCTACGATGCCTTCGACGAGGCCCTGCGCCAGGCCGGCAGGCCGGGTGTCGGGCACCCCTACGAGAACAAGCTGGCGTTCCAGGTCTGGCGCGACGGTGGCGAGCTTCTGGTGCATACGCCCAGTGCGCCACGGATCGATCCGTCGCAACGCCTTCCGGGGTTCTCCGACATCGTCATCGAGGGCAAGCAGTGGCGTGGCTTCCTGCTGCCGGTGCCGGCGCAGCAGGTGTCGATCTGGGTGGGCGAGCGCAAGGATGTCCGCGGTGACCTGGTCGGGCGCATCGTCCGCCATACCCTGTTGCCGTTCCTGTTCGGCGCTCTGGTGCTGGCACTGCTGGTGTGGTTCGCCATCGGCTGGGGGCTGCAGCCTCTGCAGAACATGGCGAACGTCATCCGCGGGCGCCATGCCAAGTCGCTCGAGCCCTTGCAGCTGGCGCCCCTGCCCAGCGAACTGGAGCCGATGCAGGCCGCCATCAACCGGCTGCTCAGCCAGGTCGCCGACCTGCTCAGGCGCGAGCAGCGCTTCATCGCGGATGCGGCCCATGAAATGCGCACGCCGCTGGCCATTCTCCGCCTGCATGCGCAGAACGTGGAGGAGGCCCGGACCGAGGAAGACCGGGCTCGGGCGCTGGGCTTTCTGATCGGCGGGGTGGATCGGCTGAGCCGGGTGGTGAACCAGTTGCTCACCCTGGCGCGGATCGAGCCGCGGCTCGGCCAGCGCCACCTGGAGGATGTCGACCTGGCCAAGGTGGCCATGGACACGCTGGTGGAGATGACGCCCTGGATACTGGAGCGCAACGTGGAGCCCGTGCTGGACATCGAGCCGGGCGCCTGCCATGTCCGGGGCGACGCCATGAGCATCGGCATCGCACTGCAGAACCTGGTCAGCAATGCGGTCAATTTCTCCCCGGTCGATGGCGTGGTGAAAGTCGGCCTCACCGTTCGCGAGGGGCATGTCGAGCTGTCGGTGGAGGACGAGGGACCCGGTGTTCCGGCCGATCGCCTGGCGGTGGTGTTCGAGCGCTTCTTCAGCGATGGCCACGAAGGAGGCGCCGGCCTCGGGCTGCCCATCGTGCGGACCATCATGGAGCACCTGGGCGGTGCCGTCCGCCTGGAAAACCGGCCCGGCGGCGGAGCCCGGGCCACCCTGGAGTTTCCCTTCACGGGGGCGGCCGGGCGGCCCGCAGCCTAGTGGGGCTCGTCGTCGCCCGGTAGCGGGCGGCGGCGACCGGTGATCATCGAAAGCGGCAGGTTGTCGCGCACGCGCAGGCTTTCGAACACGGCGGCGGCCATGTGCAGCGACACGAGCAGGGCCAGGCCGTTGGCGATCCAGCGATGCGCATCCTCCGGCCATTCGGCGCCCCACAGCGCATCGACTTCCTGCATCAGGTAGCCGGTGAGCCCGAGCAGCGCCATGGACAGCATCATCAGGATCATAACCAGCGCGCCGAGGGGCGAATGCCCCAGGCGGTGGTGCGGCGCGCGGTTGCGCAGGGCGCGCAGGTGCGCGGCGAGGCGCCCGGGGGTCGGCCAGAAGTCGCGCCAGCGGGCGCTGCGTGGGCCGATGAAGCCCCACGGCACCCGCACCAGCAGGCAGAAGCAGGCGTAGTAGCCCAGCCAGGTGTGCCAGGCGTCGCCTTCCTCGGTGAACAGGTAGTTGGCGAAGAAGGCGCCGGCGACCGAGGCATGGAACAGGCGGACGACGGGGTCCCAGAGCCGGATGGTCGCCCCGCCCATCAGTTTTCCACCCGGCTCTTGACCGGCTGGCCGGTGACCGGGTCGTGATAGATCTCGACCTTGCGCTTGTCCTTGTCGAAGCCGTAGATCTCATAGCAGTTGCCGGAGGTGATCTTGAACTTGCTGATCTGGTAGCCCTGTTCCTTCAGCTGTGCCTGGAATTGCTCGGGGTCCTTCCAGGTGGAGCGTTCGGCGGTGGTGCACTGGGGGGAGGCGAGGGCCGCGGTGCTGGCGATGAGCAGGGCGGGAAGCAGCAGGTAGCGCATGATGAAGTCCTCGATGGAGTTGGGAGGCTTCACTCTGCGCGCCGAAGCTTAAGGGATTCTGAGGGGCGCTATATCGACATTCGGGCGCGGTTGATGGAGGCTGTGCCGCCTGCATCTCTCCTGGCTCCCGGGGTCTGCTCTTGCAGGGGCCGATTCGCGCCAGGGTTTCGACGGTGCCGCGCCCCGGATGGAAAGCCCGCTGCGCACCCTGGCGCAGGGCCGCAATGCGCGGGAGCGGCTTGCGCGGGCGCGCTGGCAGGCGCTCGAGGGGCTGTGCCGGGCTACGGGGGCGACCCGGATTGGCGGCGTGGTACGTGATGGCGCGGAAGCTGCATCGCTGCGCCGAGTGCCGGTTTTTCGTCGCCGGCCGTGGAGGATTTGAGAATGCGTAGTTTGATGCTGTTGCTGGCGCTGCTGGCACTCGGGGGTTGCATGAAGGTCAGCGACATGACCCTCGGCGCTCGCGAGCAGATGAGCGACGCCGGGCTGCTGGATCACAGCGAGACCTATCGCTCGATGTCCTGGCGGCTGCAGCCGGATTCGTTCATTTATATCGCCCAGAGCAGTTTCATGCCCCAGGGCGGCACTCACACCAGGGCGAACGTGGTGGCCGAGGAGGCCTTCAAGGGGTTCGTCGAATACTTCCCGCTGGTGCGCCGTGCGAGCCAGCCGGTGAGCCTGGAGCAGGCGATGAGCGAGGCCCGTTCGCTCGGGGCCAACTACCTGCTCTACAGCCGCTTCGCCGATGCCGATGATCGCATCGGCACGGTGGAGGAGTGGGAGGATCAGGAGGCGGTGGATCGGCTCGGTGTCGATAACGGCGTCATCCAGTTGATGCTGATCGAAACC
The DNA here is from genome assembly GCF_003234055.1 of Pseudomonas sp. 57B-090624. Classification (NCBI taxonomy): domain Bacteria; kingdom Pseudomonadati; phylum Pseudomonadota; class Gammaproteobacteria; order Pseudomonadales; family Pseudomonadaceae; genus Pseudomonas; species Pseudomonas sp. 57B-090624. The sequence continues at coordinate 32,070 of NZ_QKRU01000038.1, read as the reverse complement.
GGTAACCGCTATCTGGTGGACACGGCACGGATCACCCACCGGGGTGGCCTGTTCACCTTTCATGACCAGAAGCCCGAGGATCTGATCGGGCCGCCGTTGAGACAATACGCGCGCAGCCTCATGGGGCTGGGCCGCTGAGGAGGATGTGATGAACGACCCGGGCAAGGCAGGCGATCTGCTGGCGCAGATTCCCAAGGAGAAGGGGCTGCCGCCGGTGCACCTGTGGAACCCCGATTTCTGTGGCGATATCGACATGCGCATCGCCCGCGACGGGACCTGGTACTACCTGGGCACGCCCATTGGCCGCAAGCCGATGGTCAGGCTGTTCTCCACCATCATCCGCCGCGATGGCGACGACTATTTCCTGGTCACGCCGGTGGAAAAGGTCGGCATCACCGTCGACGATGCGCCCTTCGTGGCGGTGAGCGTCGAGGTGAGCGGGGAGGGCGAGGCGCAGGTGTTGCGCTTCGTCACCAATGTCGAGGACGAGGTGGAGGCGGGCGCCGAGCACCCGATCCGGGTCGAGACCGACCCGATCACCCAGGAGCCGGCGCCCTACGTTCATGTGCGCACCAACCTGGAGGCGCTGATCCATCGCAATGTCTTCTACCAACTGGTGGAGCTGGCGGTGGTGCGCGAGCTCGATGGGCGCAACTGGCTGGGCGTTTGGTCCGGCGGGCAGTTCTTCCCGATCGGCGAGGAGCCTTGACAGGGGCTTTTCGCAGGCAACAAAAAAGGCCCCGAGGGGCCTTTTTCGTTCATCGCGTTTACATGTTGGGGTAGTTCGGGCCACCGGTGCCTTCCGGCGCCACCCAGGTGATGTTCTGGGCCGGGTCCTTGATGTCGCAGGTCTTGCAGTGGACGCAGTTCTGCGCGTTGATCTGGAAGCGCTTCTCGCCGTCTTCCTGGGTCACGACCTCGTATACGCCGGCCGGGCAGTAACGCTGCGCGGGCTCGTCGTAGAGCGGCAGGTTCTTGGCGATCGGGATGCTCGGGTCGGTGAGCTTCAGGTGGCAGGGTTGTTCCTCTTCATGGTTGGTGTTGGAGAGGAATACCGAGCTCAGCTTGTCGAAGCTGAGTTTGCCGTCGGGTTTGGGGTAGTTGATCTTCGGTGCTTCGCTGGCCTTCTTCAGGCAGGCGTGGTCCGGCACGTTGTCGTGCAGGGTGAAGGGGATCTTGCCGCCGAAGATGTTCTGGTCGAGCCAGTTGATGCCGCCGCCGATGACCGGGCCGAACTTGTGCAGCGCGGCACCGAAGTTGCGGCTGCGGAACAGCTCGTCATACAGCCAGCTGGCCTTGAACGCGTCGACGTAGGCAGTCAGCTCGTCGCCGCCTTCCTTGCCGCCCAGCAGCGCTTCGGCCACGGCTTCGGCCGCGAGCATGCCGGACTTCATGGCGGTGTGGCTGCCCTTGATCTTGGCGAAGTTCAGGGTGCCCAGGTCGCAGCCGATCAGCGCGCCGCCCTTGAAGACCATCTTCGGCAGCGAGTTCAGGCCGCCCTTGCAGATGGCACGGGCACCGTAGGCCACGCGCTTGCCACCTTCCAGGTACTGCTTGATCACCGGGTGGTGCTTGTAGCGCTGGAATTCGTCGAAGGGCGACAGGTGCGGGTTGGAGTAGGACAGGTCGACGATCAGGCCGACCACCACCTGGTTGTTCTCCAAGTGATAGAGGAAGGAGCCACCGGTATTGTCGGTGCCCATGATCGACAGCGGCCAGCCGGCGGTGTGCACCACCAGGCCCTGCTCGTGCTTGGCCGGGTCGATGTCCCAGATTTCCTTGATACCGATGCCGTAGTGCTGGGCGTCGGCTTCGGAGTCCAGGTTGTACTTCTTGATCAGTTGCTTGCCGATGTGGCCACGGCAGCCTTCGGCGAACAGGGTGTACTTGCCACGCAGTTCCATGCCGGGGGTGTAGTAGCCTTCCTTCGGATGGCCTTCGCGATCCACGCCGAGGTCGCCGGTGATGATGCCGCGTACCACGCCGTTCTCGTCGATCAGCGCTTCCTGGGCAGCGAAGCCCGGGTAGATCTCGACGCCCAGGCCTTCGGCCTGCTGGGCCAGCCAGCGGCACAGGTTGCCCAGGGAGATGATGTAGTTGCCCTCGTTGTGCATGGTCTTGGGCACGAAGAGGTCGGGGATCTTGATCGCGCCTTCGGCATCCTTGAGCATATAGATGTCGTCGCGCTTGACCGGGGTGTTCAGCGGAGCGCCGAGTTCCTTCCAGTCAGGGAACAGCTCGTTCAGCGCACGCGGCTCGAACACGGCACCCGAGAGGATGTGGGCGCCGACTTCGGAACCTTTCTCGACCACGCATACGCTGATCTCCTGACCAGCTTCGGCGGCCTTCTGCTTCAGTCGGCAGGCGGCGGACAGGCCAGCAGGGCCGGCGCCGACGATGACGACGTCGAATTCCATGTATTCGCGTTCCACAGTCATTCTCCTCAAGGCTCTCTTCGATGTTTTATGTGGGAGGGCTAGGCTCGATCCCTGACCAGAGCTGGCGCATTATATCCACACCCTTTGGCCGGTCCAATACAAACGTTTGTTTGAATTTTGTAGAAGCCTGATAGGATAAGGCTCTGCGGCTTATGGCGGGGTATTTTCCCGTATTGACCGGAATAGGCGTTACGGTCAAGATACGGGCGGTTTTGCGCTCGCCGTATGGGCTGACCGTCGGTTCCGGCCGACGAGCATCACCCGCCAGAGGCTCGTCCTTGGCGACATTCTTATTCACCGGAGAGTAACGAGGAATCCATGAAGGTTCTTGTAGCTGTCAAACGAGTGGTCGACTACAACGTCAAGGTTCGCGTCAAGGCGGACAACTCCGGCGTCGACCTCGCCAACGTCAAGATGTCGATGAACCCCTTCTGCGAAATCGCCGTGGAAGAAGCCGTCCGTCTGAAGGAAAAAGGCGTGGCGAGTGAAATCGTCGTCGTCACCATTGGCCCGGCCACTGCTCAAGAGCAGCTGCGTACCGCCCTGGCCCTCGGTGCTGACCGCGCCATCCTGGTCGAAAGCGCAGAAGAGCTCAGCTCCCTGGCCGTCGCCAAGCTGCTGAAAGCCGTCGTCGACAAGGAACAGCCCCAGCTGGTGATCCTTGGCAAGCAGGCCATCGACAGCGACAACAACCAGACCGGCCAGATGCTGGGCGCCCTCACCGGCTACGCCCAGGGCACCTTCGCCTCCAAGGTCGAAGTCGCCGGCGACAAGGTCAACGTCACCCGTGAGATCGACGGCGGCCTGCAGACCGTAGCCCTGAACCTGCCGGCTATCGTCACCACCGACCTGCGCCTGAACGAGCCGCGCTACGCGTCGCTGCCGAACATCATGAAAGCCAAGAAGAAGCCTCTGGACACCGTCACCCCGGACGCCCTGGGTGTTTCCACCGCTTCCACCGTCAAGACCCTGAAAGTCGAAGCGCCTGCTGCCCGCAGCGCCGGCATCAAGGTCAAGTCCGTGGCTGAACTGGTCGAGAAACTGAAGAACGAGGCGAAGGTAATCTAAATGACTATCCTGGTTATCGCTGAACACACCAATGCCGCCCTGGCCGCTGCCACGCTGAACACCGTTGCCGCTGCCCAGAAGATCGGTGGCGACATCCACGTCCTGGTCGCTGGTGCCGGTGTCGGCGCCGCTGCCGAAGCTGCCGCCAAGGTCGCTGGCGTTTCCAAGGTCCTGGTGGCCGACAACGCCGCCTTCGCTCATCAGCTGCCGGAAAACGTCGCGCCGCTGATCGCCGAACTGGGCAAGGGCTACAGCCACATCCTGGCGCCCGCCACCACCAACGGTAAGAACTTCCTGCCGCGCGTCGCCGCCCAGCTGGACGTCGACCAGATCTCCGAGATCATCGCGGTCGAGAGCGCCGATACCTTCAAGCGCCCGATCTACGCCGGTAACGCCATCGCCACCGTGCAGTCCTCGGCTTCGGTCAAGGTCATCACCGTGCGCACCACCGGTTTCGACGCCGTTGCCGCCGAAGGCGGTTCCGCTGCCATCGAAGCTGTCGGTGCCGGTAGCGACGCTGGCAAGTCCGCCTTCGTTGGCGAAGAACTGGCCAAGTCCGACCGTCCGGAACTGACCGCAGCCAAGATCGTCGTTTCCGGCGGCCGCGGCATGCAGAACGGCGACAACTTCAAGCACCTGTACGCGCTGGCCGACAAGCTGGGAGCTGCCGTCGGCGCTTCCCGCGCTGCCGTCGACGCCGGTTTCGTGCCGAACGACATGCAGGTCGGCCAGACCGGCAAGATCGTCGCTCCGCAGCTGTACATCGCGGTCGGCATCTCCGGTGCCATCCAGCACCTGGCGGGCATGAAGGACTCCAAGGTCATCGTCGCCATCAACAAGGACGAAGAAGCCCCGATCTTCCAGGTGGCTGACTACGGCCTGGTGGCTGACCTGTTCGAAGCCGTACCGGAGCTGGAAAAACTGGTCTGACCCAGCTTTCCGCACCCACGAAAAACCCGCTCATCGAGCGGGTTTTTTGTTGCCCGGGGAATCACCGCGAATCGAGGAAGGCCTGGTAGTGCGCGGCTGTCTCGGCGGGGCGTTCGATCATCGGCACGTGTCCGCAGTCCTTCATCACCACCACGCTGGGCTTGGCCAGCAATGGCTTCATCACCTCGATGCTGGAGACATCCAGGACGCGGTCGCGGTCGCCCCAGAGCAGCAGGGTAGGGGCGGTGATCTTCGGCAGCTCCGGTTCCAGCGGCACATAGCGCTGCACCAGATGCTGGAATACCTGATCGTAATGTTCGCGGTTGGCCGCCGCCTGTTCGGCGAGATAGCGCTTGAGGGGGCCGGGTAGCGCCGGTTTCTCGACGAAGATGAAATCCATCAACGGGTCGTAGTCCGCGACCGATGCCACCACCAGCGGGTTGGCATCGCCGCGCTCCAGCCGCTCGTACAGCTCGCTCTTGTGCGGGGCGGTGATCCCGGCGTTGTCGAACAACGCCAGCGAGCGCACCTGCTGTGGATAGCGCGCGGCGTAGAGGGCGACGATGTGTCCGCCCATGGAATTGCCCACCAGGTGCACCTTGCCCGCGCCCAGCGTGGCGATGAAGGAGGCCAGGCGCTCGGCCTGGGTGCCGACGTCGTAGCTGCCGGCCGGGCGGCTGCTGTCGCCGAAGCCCGGTAGGTCCGGGACGATCACGTGGTAGCGCTCGGTGAAGTGTCGCGCCATGCGCAGCCAGTTGTCCTTGTTGGCCCCGAAACCGTGGACCATGACGATGGTTTCGCCGCTGGCCGGGCCACCCTCGTAATAGGCGATATCCAGGTCGCCGACCGTCACGTCGCGGGTGGAAAGCCCCGCCAGCTGGCACTCCACGAAACGTGCCGTGGTCATCAGGGCGGCGGGGGAGAAGTACAGGGTGGCAGCCAGGGCTGCCAGCACCGTCACAAGTCCGACAAGCAGTTTTTTCATGGCGCGTCCTTATCGCAAAAAATTATTGCAGTTCGCCTAAGCTAGCATGACGCTAGAGCGACGCAGCGCAGTCGCTGCATCGCCCAAACCAAGGTCCGGTCCAGGAAGTCCCTGATGCACATACGCCCCTTCATCGCCCCGTTGTTGCTGGTCCTGGCCACGCTGCCGGGGCTGGCTCATGCAGCCGGCAAGTGCGAGCGCCTGGTCGCCACGGGCAACCCGGAATATCCGCCCTACCTGTGGCGCGACCCGCAGAACCCCAAGCTGCTGGTCGGCGCCAACGCCGATCTGCTCAAGCGCGTGGGCGACGAACTCGGATTGAAGATCGACATCCTCTATACCGGCCCCTGGTCCCGCGCCCAGGATGAGGTGCGCACCGGTCGCGTGGACCTGATCGCCGGCGCCTTCCTCACCCTGCCGCGCCTGGAGACCATGGACTACATCCACCCGGCCTTCCTCGACACGCCCAGCGTCGTATGGGTCAAGCGCGGCCACGGCTTCCCCTACACCCAGTGGCAGGATCTGCTCGGCCATACCGGCGGCACCCTGGTGAACAACAGCTTCGGCCAGGCCTTCGACGCCTTCGCCAAGGCGAACTTGACCCTCGAAGAGGTCCCGAGCCTGACCCAGGCCTACCAGAAGCTGGTGCTGGAGCGCACCGAGTACGTGCTCTACGAGCATTACCCGGGCCTCGCCCTGGCCGACACCCTGGGCATGGCGGACGACCTCGAAGCGCTGGAGCCGCCGATCTCCAGCGAGGGCCTGTACCTGACCCTGTCCCACAATTCGGCCTGCAACGATCCCTGGCTGCGCGGACAACTCGCGAAAAAAATGACAGAATTGACCGCCGCAGGTGTGCCGCAAGTCCTCTTGCAGCGCAATCTCGAGCGTTGGAAGGCCCAGCAGTTGCAGCCGGCCAGCGCCCCGAAACCCTAGGAATCCCTCGTGATCGAACAACGCATTCTGGCCCTCGGCCTGGCCGTCCTCGCCCTGGCCGGCTGTGCCAACGACCCCGCTCCCGTGGAGCAGCTCCGCCTCACCGAGCAGGCCGTGGCCCAGGCCCGTGCCGTGGGTGCGAGCGCCGAGCAGAGCCCCGACATGAAGCTGGCCGAAGAGAAACTCGCCCGCGCGCAGAAGAACATGGGCGAGCAGGACTACAAGCGTGCCCGCATCTTCGCCGAGCAGGCCGAACTGGATGCGCGCCTGGCCGAGTCCAAGGTGCTGACCGAGAAGAGCAAGGCCCAGCTGGTCGACCTCAGTGCCCGCATCAATCGCCTGCGCAAGCAGCTGGGAGAGATGCAATGAGCCCTCGCATCGCCCTCGGCGGCCTCCTGCTGAGCCTTGGCCTGTTGGCCGGTTGTGCCAACCCGCAGCGCGCCGAAGACAGCCTGGAAGCCGCGCGTACCCGCTTCCAGCAGGTGAAGGAAGACCCGGACGTGCTGCGCAGTGCGCCCAAGGACGTGATCCGCGCCGGCGAATCCCTGGCCCGCGCCGAGCGCCTGTCCAACTACCTGGGCAACGACCAGGACGTCGAGCACTACGCCTACCTCAGCCAGCGCTACAGCGAGATCGCCAGCCAGCACAGCGAGCTCAACCTCAACCAGGAGCGTGCCGCCAAGCTGCAGATGGACCAGGAGCGCCTGCAACTGGCCCTCCGCGAAGCCAAGCTGCTCAGCGTCCAGCAGCAGGGCGACTGGATGGAAGAACAGATGGTCAGCCTCGCCGCCACCGAGACCGACCGCGGCCTGGTGATGACCCTGGGCGACGTGCTGTTCGACACCGGGCGTGCGGAACTCAAGGCCTCGGCCAACCGCACGCTGCTCAAGCTGGTGCAGTTCCTCCAGATCAACCCGCGTCGCGTCGTGCGCATCGAGGGCTACACCGACAGCAGCGGTGCCCGCGAAGAGAACCTCGCCCTGTCCCGCGATCGCGCGCAGGCGGTGGCCGACGTGCTCGGCGACCTCGGCATCGATGCCAAGCGCATGGAAGTGGTGGGCTACGGCGAAGCCTTCCCCGTTGCCGAGAATGCCTCCTCCCACGGGCGGGCGCAGAACCGCCGCGTCGAGATCGTGTTCTCCGACGAGAAGGGCAAGCTCGGCGAGCGCCGCTGACGGCAATCGTTCGAAAGACCCCGGCGGCTTCGGCCCCCGGGGTTTTTTATTGCCCGTACAGCTGCGCCGGAAGCGGCGGGCCCGTTGGAGTGACACGATACAGTCACTGGCGAAAGCGCACTGTATGGCCCACAATTCAACGCTCTGTACCGGTGCAATTTGTTACTGCTCGGGTACTGTTTCGGTCCAGTGAACCAGGTGCCGCCGCCATGACCAATCTGTTGCTCTATCAACGCATCGCCCAGCAACTGGCCGAAGACATCCGTCGCGGCGTGTACCAGCCTGGCGAGCGCGTGCCCTCGGTCCGCAAGATGAGTTCGCAGCTCAATGTCAGCCACGCCACCGTGCTGCAGGCCTACGCCAACCTGGAGGACCAGGGCCTGATTCGCGCGCGGCCGCAATCCGGCTTCTACGTGCACCAGACCCCGGCCCTGACTGCCTCCACCCCGGACATCGCCCGTGTCGAGCGCCCCGGCCTGGTCACCCGCGCCAGCATCATCAACCAGGTGCTCACCGAGTCCCGCCGCGAAGGCGTGTTCCCCCTGGGCGCCGCCGTGCCCCACGTGGACTACCTCCCCGTGCGCGCCCTGCACCAGCAACTGGCCAAGGTCACCCGCTTCCACAGCCCGCGCGCCTTCAGCTACATGTTCAGCCCCGGCTTCGAGCCGCTGCGCCGGCAGGTGGCGATCCGCATGCGCGACGCCGGCGTGGTGGTCAACCCCACCGACGTGGTGATCACCCATGGCTGCGTGGATGCGCTGCAGATGAGCCTGCGCGTGCTGACCCGTCCCGGCGACCTGATCGCCGCCGAGTCCCCCACCTACTACGGCCTGCTGCAGCTGGCGGACCTGCTCGGCCTCAAGGTCATCGAGATCCCCAGCGACCCCACCACCGGCATCAGCCTCGAGGCGCTGCAGCTGGCCGCCAACCAGTGGCCGATCAAGGCGCTGGTGCTCACCTCGCGCCTGAGCAATCCCCTGGGCGGCACCATCCCCGAGGAGCGCCAGAAGCAGCTGCTGCGCCTGGCGTCGGACTTCGACATCCAGATCATCGAGGACGATATCTACGGCGAGCTGATGTTCGAACAGGGCCCCTCAAAGGCGCTCAAGGCCCACGACCGCGAAGGGCGCGTGGTCTACTGCTCCAGCTTCTCCAAGACGCTGTCGCCGGGCGTGCGCATCGGCTGGATCATCGCCGGCAAGTACCAGGACGAGATCCAGCGCCTGCAGACCTTCAGTACCCATTCCGCCTGCAGCGTCACGCAGATGGGCGTCGCCGCCTACCTGGAGAACGGCGGCTACGACCGGCACCTGCGCTACATCCGCCAGGAGTACCGCAAGAACCTCACCGCCTTCCAGCTGGGGGTGCAGCAATACTTCCCCGAAGGCACGCAGATGAGCCGGCCCAACGGCGGCTTCATCCTGTGGATCAGCCTGCCCGCCAAGGTCAACACCAAGGACCTGCACGTCCGCGCCTTGCAGCAGGGCATCAGCATCGCGCCGGGGCTGATCTTCAGTAACACCGAGCAGTTCAACCACTGCGTGCGGCTCAACTGCGGCATCCCGTGGAACCGCGAGGCGGAGCGCGCCATCATGACCCTCGGCATGCTCGCCAAGCAGCTGTGCCAGGAGGCCGGCAGCTTCTTCTGACACCAGGCGCGCCCCGGGCTGAAGCCCGGTGCCCCTATTGCGGGAGCGGTTTCAGCCGCGATGGCCTGGCACGGCGATCGCGGTTGAAACCGCTCCCACGCCCCGCGCCCAGCCCGGAAATAATTTCATCACCCCTTTAACCCGACCTGATCGCCGCCCCCGTCTACTGGTGCGTATGGACATTCCGTCCCCAGGAGACACGCCATGACCACCCCCGCCGCACTGCTCCGCCAACCCCTCGCCGCCGGTTTCGCCGCCGGCCTGCTGCTCGCCCTGGCCGCCTGCCAGGGGCATGAATCCGGCACCACGCCCGGTGCGAGCGAGACCAAGGCCGAAGCCGAGGTCAGCGGTTCGGTGAGCGCCAACGACGACGCGCGCCTGCAGGAACTGGCCAAGCCCGCCGCGGAGCCGAACGCCGCCTATGCCCCTGCGACAGTGGCCAAGCGCTCGGCCCCGATCGCGGTGGCGGGGTCGATGGCCATGCCCGTGGCCCCCGCGCCCATGAGCGACGCCCTGGCCGCCGGCTACCGCGACGAGGGCCGCGAGCGATATGCGCACCTGGCCGACAACCCCATCCACGCCGTGGCCAGCGACCCGGTTTCCACCTTCAGCATCGATGTCGACACCGGCGGCTACGCCAACATCCGCCGCTTCCTCAACGACGGCCAGCTGCCGCCCAAGGACGCGGTGCGCCTGGAAGAGCTGGTCAACTACTTCCCCTACGCCTACCCGCTGCCCCAGGGCGACGTGCCCTTCGGCATCGGCACCGAACTGGCGCGTTCGCCCTGGAACCCCGAGGCGCGCCTGCTGCGCATCGCCATCAAGGCCTCCGACACCCAGGTCGAGCAGCTGCCGCCGGCCAACCTGGTGTTCCTGGTCGACGTCTCCGGCTCCATGGACCGCCGTGACGGCCTGCCCATGGTGCAGGGCACCCTCAAGCTGCTGGTGGACCAGCTGCGCGCCGAGGACCGTGTCTCCCTGGTCACCTATGCCGGCGAGGCCCGCTTGGTGCTCGAATCCACCCCCGGCAGCGAGAAGGCGAAGATCCGCGCCGCCATCGACCAGCTCGCCGCCGGCGGTTCCACCGCAGGCGAGTCCGGTATCCAGATGGCCTATGCCCAAGCGCAGAAGGGCCTGCTGAAGAACGGCATCAACCGCATCCTCCTGGCCACCGACGGCGACTTCAACGTCGGCATCAGCGACTTCGAAAGCCTCAAGCAACTGGCCGCCGAGAAGCGCAAGGGGGGTGTCTCGCTGACCACCCTGGGCTTCGGCACCGACAACTACAACGAACAGCTCATGGAGCAACTGGCCGATGCCGGCGACGGCAACTATGCCTACATCGACAGCCTGCGCGAGGCGCGCAAGGTGCTGGTCGACCAGCTCAGCTCGACGCTCAAGGTGGTGGCCAGGGACGTCAAGCTGCAGGTCGAGTTCAACCCCGCCCAGGTCAGCGAATACCGCCTGCTGGGCTACGAGAACCGCGCGCTCAAGCGTGAGGACTTCAGCAACGACAAGGTCGACGCCGGCGAGATCGGCGCGGGCCACACCGTCACCGCGCTCTACGAGATCGTCCCGGCCGGCGGCAGGGGCTGGCTGGAGCCGCTGCGCTACCAGCAGGCGCAGAAGGCCGATGGCAAATCCTCCGAGCTGGCCTGGCTGCGCATCCGCTACAAGGCGCCGGGCAGCGAGCAGAGCAAGCTGCTGGAGCGTCCCATCGCCGCCGCCGAGGTGCCCGCGATCGCCGGGGCCAGCGAAGACCTGCGCTTCGCCGCCGCCGTGGCCGCCTTCGCCCAGCAGCTCAAGGGCGGGCAGTACACCGGCAGCTTCGGCTTCAACGACACCCTGGCGCTGGCCCGAGGTGCCCGTGGCGATGATCGCTTCGGCCTGCGCGGCGAATTCGTGCAACTGGTCGAACTCGCACAAAGCCTGCAAAATCCAACTCCTTCACAGGCACGGATCGAGTGACTTGAGCGAACTCATCACGGATGACGACGCCGCGCTGCTGCGGCGCTACCGACACGGCGATGCCGAGGCCTTCGGCGTGCTCTACGCACGCCATCGCCTCGGCCTCTACCGTTTTCTCTGCGGGCTGTGCGGCGACGCCGGCCTGGCCGAGGAGATCTTCCAGGAAACCTGGCTGAACCTGATCCGCAGCGCCACCGAGCAGCGCGAACAGGTGGCGTTCAAGACCTGGCTCTACCAGATCGCCCGCAATCGCCTGATCGACCATTGGCGCAAGCACGGGCGGCTCCATGGCCGCGTCGAGGAGTTCGACGAGCAATTGCACGGCGATGCCCTGCCGGGCAGCAGCGACGACCCGGAGGAACAGTTGAGCCTCAGCCGTGATCGCCAGCGCCTGCAGGCCGCCCTGGAGGAATTGCCCGGTGAGCAGCGCGAAGTCTTCCTGCTGCGCGCCCATGGCGAGCTCGAACTGCACGAGATCGCCGAGATGACCCGCACGCCCGCCGAGACGGTGAAGAGCCGCCTGCGCTACGCGTTGCAGAAGCTACGTCGGTTGCTGGCCGATCCGGCTGCCACCGAGGAGGTATCCACATGAACCAGGAGCCACGCAAGCCGGATGGGCTGGAGCGCGACCTGCTCGCCCACTTCCGTGCCCATGATGCCGGCGAGCCTTCCGCCGAGCTGGATGCGCGCATCCTCGCCGCGGCCCGCGATGCCGTGCGGCCCGCCAGGCCGGGCCTGGGCGAGCGCCTGCACGCCTGGCTGTTCGGCCCCGGTGGCCGCCAGCGCTGGTCCGTGGCCTTCGCCGGCCTGGCCTGCCTGGGCATCGGTGTCAGCCTCACCTGGCGCAACCTCGATCGCCCTGACCTCGACTACGGCAACAGCGCCCCGGCCCCGGCGGCGATGATGATGCCGGCGCCCATCGTGCCCGCCGCGCCCGCTGCTGCACCGATGGCCCGCTCCAGCGTCGCTGCCGGCGACACCGCCGTTGCCGGGAGCATGGAGAGTGCCCCGGAGCCGTCCATCCAGGCCTACGCCGCTCCGGCGCCGGCCGAGGCACCGCAGATGGCCCGCGAGGCGAAGAAGATGGCGGCCTCGCGCCTGGCCGAAGAAGCCCAGCGCCAGGCGCCGGTGGCGGCCCTGAGCGATCAGGCCGACGCGCACGAGCAGGCCGCCGAGGCGCTGAAGGCCGAAGCCTCCACCCTGGCCGCCAAGCCGCGCATGGCACCGGGCAAGGCCAAGGAAGCCACCCTGGTGGAGCAGCTCGAAGAGCTGCTGCAACTGCGCGAGCAGGGCGACACCCAGGCCGCCGACGCGCTGCTGGCGCGCCTGCGCCAGGATCACCCGCAACTGGATATCGAGGCCGAGCTGGAACGGCTCGGGGAACGCCGCTAGTCCGGCTTCGGCGGTGAACCAGCACCGCCGGGACCGCGACCGGAGCAAGGAGCGCGTGATTGTCCCTTTCATCTTCCGGGCACGACGAAAAGAGCCTCGGCCGCCTGCTGCTGGAGCTGTGCGTCCAGCTCGCGCTGACCCTCCTGCCCATCATCCTCTGCGCCATGCTGCCCCTGCCGCTGTCGGCGGCCCTGGTGCTGCTGCACGTTCTCGCCCTCGGCCTGGCGGCATGCACCGGGCGCGAGGCGCTGGCCCGGCGCATCAGTGCGCAACTGTCCTGCGCCATGATCGGCTTCGGCATCGGTGTGGGGCGGCTGCTGCCTGGCTACTGGGGCATCTTCGCCGGCATCGCCGCGGTCTTCCTCGGCCTTGCCTCAGTGGCGGCGTGGGAGCGTCGCCTGGGCCTTGCCGAGCCCGAGCCGGGCGCCAACGCCTGGGGCAGCGGCGGCCCGTTGCTGACGCCCGAAGGTGAACCCGTGCGCAGCTTCAACTGGGGCGAGATCGCCATGGGCGGGCCCGCCTGGTGCGACCACCTGCTGCCCGACGGCGTGGTGCTGGAGGGGCTGGGCAGCTCGCTGTGCTTCTCCAGCGACGGCCGCTACCTGGCCGCGCCCATCCCCTCCCGGGGCGAGTGGGGCCTGGTGATCTTCGACCGCCAGCTGCGCCGCCTGCATCACTGCACCAACGCTCCGCAGTTCTGGGAGCTGGATGCCTTCGATGGCGAGGTGCTGCGCGGTCGCCACAGCCCACTGGTGTCCAACCAGGCCGTCGTGGCGCGCCTCGATACCTTGCTGGCCGATGCCCGCAGCGAAGACTTCATCGCCGTGGGCGATCTCTGGCTCAGCCCGGACCGGGCCGCACACCTGCCCGCCGCGCGCGATTTCCCCGCCCCGACGGGCAGCCACCGCCTGCGTGGCGTTCCCCACCTGCCGGGCACCCTGCGCGAGCTGGACAACCCCCTCGCGCCCCTGGCCAACCCCGCCTGCGAACTGGTGCTCGACGACGAGCCCAGCGGCCTGCTGCTGGCCGACGGCGAAGCGGTCATCTGGCGGGAGGATGGCAAGGCGCTGGTATGCCGCGCGCGTCCCGTTGCCGAGCTGGAACGGGGCTGGAGCAACGACTGCTGGTTATGGGCGGAGGGCGAGGGCTGGCGCCTGCTCGACGAGCCCTGGCAATCCCTTGAGGGCGAGCCCCGTCTCAACCTGGGCGCGCCGCTGCGCCTCGACGGTCGCCGCACCTGGCGCGCGGCCTACCTCGACTATGCCGGCACCGACCGCCTGGGCTTCGGCTATGGCCTGTACAGCATCCACGGCGACAGCGAGATCCTGGCCGGGGTCGATGAGCTGGGCCGTGCGCTGGCCGGCGAGCACCGGCTGACGCAACTGTGCCTCGGCGTCTCGCTGGACGGCGCGGGGCGCAGCGGCGCCAGCCTGGAGCTGCAGCCCATGGCCAATGGCGAGGTGCCGCGCCTGGAGTGGCTGCGCGAGGGTGCGGACGGCCGTCAGGGCGCATTCGCCTGCCGCATCGGCGACTGGCTGCTCGACGGTGAATGGTGCCTGGATCACCGGGTTTCCGACTGCGGGCGTTACCTGGCCCTGGTGGCGTTCGCCGAGGCGCCGGCCGCTCCCCATCGCCTGGTGGTGGCGGATGTCCGCGAGCGTCGCCTGCTGGCGCTGGAGCGCCCCTTGGCGATCGCCCGGCTGCACGACTTCCGCGAGGGCATCGTCAGCCTTGCCCATGTGCTCGGGCGCCTGCCCGAGGGGTGCGAATCCAATCCCCTGCAGCGTTTCACCGAAGCGGCCCCGGACGCACGGCGGGCTGCCGCCTTCATGGCCGCTGGCGGCGAGCGTTTCTACTACGAGGTGGCGCGGGTGGCGGTCGACCCGGATGCGCTGCGCCTGGTGCCGACCTGGCGGCTGGCCGAGCGCCCGCCGGTCGCCAATGCGCTGGGGGATTTCGTCCTGCCTGCGCCCGGTGGCGTGGATGCCGCCTGGCTGTTCGGCTGCGAGAACCGTTTCGCCGACAGCTACCTGCGCGAGCAGGAGCCCCGCATGGGTGGGTGCCTGCTCACCGCCTCCGGCTGCGCGATCGCCGACCTGGGGCCGGCGATGATCTGGTCGGCCGATGGCCGCTTCCTGGCGCTGACCCGCTTCGGCGAGTACCACGATCCACGGGCCGGCAGCCATCCGCTCTGGCACCTGCTGGTGCTGGATACCCACGAACACCGCCTGTATCGCTGCGCCGATCCCATCGGCCTCATGCCGCGCTTCGAAGGCTTCGATGGCGAGGGCCTGTGCATGCGCGTCCACGCCTACGCCCATGAGGTGGAAGACGATGCCGGCGAGCCGCGTCGTTTCAGCCTCGATGAGCTGCTGGCGCTGCGAGCGGAACCGCTGCGCCGCGAAGGGGGCCTCTGGCTGCCCGATGCGGAGCGGGAGCGCATCGACCTCTGGCAGCACCTGGATTCCACCCACCTCGACCCCTGGAGAGCCCCATGACCGACAGCCCTTCCGCCATCTTCTCTCTGCTCAGCTCCATCGGCCTGCTGCCCCTGGTTGTGACCTGGCTCCTGGGCTGCGCCATGGCCGCGCGCTTCTGGCGTGCCCAGCCCCGCGCCGCCGGCCTGTGCCTGGCCAGCATGCTGATCCTGCTGGTGTGGCAGGGCATGACCATCGGCCTGCACGCGCTGATCCCGATCCTGGCCTTCGATATCTGGCCCGACGCGGAGCCCATGTATTTCTACGCGGCCATCAACCTGCTCGGCAGCCTGGTTCACACCCTGGCCTTTGGCCTGCTGATCTGGGCGGTGTTCACCGGCCGGGAAGGGGTGTAAAACTTTGGCAAGTTCCCGGCCCCGGGGTTGCCAGGGCGGGATCGAGGGGCGAGCATGGCCCTTCATGCCTTGCCCTGCACACTGCCCATGACCCGTTTTCCCTTCTACCTGCCGTTGCTGCTGGGCCTGCTCGCCGGCTGCGAGCAGGACGCACCGCCCCCGCAGAAACCACCCGCCAGCCCGCCTCCGGTGACCGAGGTCGCGAAGCCCGAGCCTGCCGCCCCGGCCAGGGAGGCACCTGTGGCCAAGCCGGCCAGCGAGCCCCCCAGGGTGGCGAGTGAGGCGCCCAAGCCCGTGGCCAAGCCCGTGGCCAAGGCCGAGTCCAAACCCGAAGCCAAGTCGCAAGCCAAGCCGCAAGCCAAGCCCAAGGCCGAGGCCAAGCCCGTGGCCAAGGCAGCCCAGCCCGCCACCAGCCCGGCCGGCAATGCGCGCAAGCCGGAGAAGACCGAACTGCCCAAGGCCCAGCTCGACCTGCGCCTGCCCAGGCACCTGGTGGAAAAGCTCGAGCCCGAGATGGTCGAGGAACGCAAGGCCGAGGAGCCCCTGCTGCCGCCGATGTTCACCGAGAAGGCGCCCGAGCAGGGCCCCTTCCAGCTCAACGGCAAGCTGCTGACCAACGAGAAGGAAGACGACTACTGGCGCTCCGTGGAAGGCGCCGAGCTGCAGTTCGAGTTCAAGCAGTAACGGCGCTAGTCGCAGCGCAAGGTGGACCCCGTTTCACCGGTCCACCTTTCGTGCTCGCCGGCGACCCCGCTGGTGGATGGAAAGGGCGCCATCCACCCTACACGCCGGTTGGCACTGGGGTTCGGGTTGGGCGCGGTGCCTTAGGTTGGCGCCGAGCGCAGAGAGGCCCAACACAGCCAGGTCCGGTCTTGCGGCGGGCTCTCCCTGTGGGAGCGGCTTGAGCCGCGAAAGATCTGCAGCCGGCTCGGGGCGGCGAGTCGCCGGGTATTGCATCGCGAACGGATTCGCTCCCACGAGGCGGGCGCCGGTGCTTGCTGCAGGATCTCCTGGTGGATGAACAGAGCGTCATCCACCCTACGTCCGGCCCAACTCCGCGTTGCCAGCCCTGGCCCGCGAACCCGCGTCGAAGGGTGGGGTCAGAAGCGGTACTCCCCGCTCTGGATCGCCTGGTGCAGCGTGCTGTCCAGGGGGCGGAACGCGTCTTCGCCGGGCAGGCGCACGAACAGCGGTTCGCTGACCTGGCTGGGGTCGAAGCCGTTCTTCTTGAGGTCGGTCTTCTTGTACTTGAAGGTCCCGGTGGTCTCGATTTCCTCCAGCAGGCGGATGAACAGCGGCGCCGCGTAAGGCGGCAGTTCACGGTCCAGGTGGGCGGCCACGGCCTGGGCGTCGAGCTGCGAACCGCTGCCCAGGCGCAGTGCGGCCATGCCGCAGCGACCGTTGGTCCCGGGGATCTCCACGCCATAGACCACCGCGTCCTCGACGCCGCCGAAGGCGCCCAGCACGCTTTCCACCTCGGTGGTGGAGACGTTCTCGCCCTTCCAGCGGAAGGTGTCGCCGAGGCGGTCGACGAACTGGGCGTGCTTGCAGCCGATGTCGCGCATCAGGTCGCCGGTGTTGAACCAGGCATCGCCCTTCTTGAACACGTCCCGCAGGATCACCGACTCGCTCTTGGCCGGGTCGGTGTAGCCGTCGAAGGGCCATTTGGCGCTGATCTCGCTGATCAGAAGGCCCGGTTCGCCCTTGCCGACCTTCTCCAGGTAGCCCTTGTGGTCGCGCACCGGCCGGTCGTTTTCCAGGTCGTAGCGGACGATGGCATAGGTGGCCGGCGAGAAGCCCACGGTGTTGTCGAAGTTGAAGACGTTGGTGAAGCCGATGTTGCCCTCGCTGGAGGCGTAGAACTCGGTGATGCGCTCGATGCCGAAGCGCTCCTTGAACTCGGCCCAGATGGCCGGTCGCAGGCCGTTGCCGATCATGCAGGTGAGGGTGTTGTTGCGTTCCTCCTCGCTGGGCGGCTGGTTCAGCAGGTAGCGGCACAGTTCGCCGATGTAGCCGAAGCAGGTGGCCCGGTACTGCGCGACGTCCTTCCAGAAGCTGCTGGCGGAGAACTTGCGGCGCAGGGCGATGGCGGCGCCACCGGCCAGCACCGAGGCCCAGCTCACGGTGACCGCGTTGTTGTGGTAGCAGGGCAGGGTCAGATAGAAGACATCGCTATCCGTCAGCCCCAGGCCGGAGTGGCCGAAGCCGCCATAGGCCTTGATCCACTTGCCGTGGCTGAGGATCGAGGCCTTGGGCAGGCCCGTGGTGCCCGAGGTGTAGATGTAGAAGCAGGGGTCCTTGAGGCGCACCCTGGCGGTTTCCGCCGGATTGTCGGCGCTGTGCTCGCCCGCCATGCGCATCAGGTTGTTCCACCCGCGCGGTGCCTGGCCCGGGTCGCGCCGGGTGTCGGCGTCGTCGATCCAGTAGCGACGCCCGCTCGTATTGCCCAGTTCGGCCTCCACTTCCTCGAAGGCTTCGCGCAGCTCCTCGCCGACCAGGTAATGGGTGGCCTTGACCAGGGTCAGGCTGTGGGCCAGGACCTTGCCGCGCTGGGTGGTGTTGACCAGCGCGCCGATGGCGCCGAGCTTGGCCAGCGCCGCCAGCAGTGCGAGGACCTCGATGCGGTTCTCCAGCATCACCGCCACCACCTTGCCGTGGGACACGCCCTCGGACTTGAGCGCGTGCGCCAGGCGGTTGGCCCAGGCGTTGAATTCGGCATAGGTCAGGCGCCGGGTCTCGTCGATCACCGCCGGGCGCTGGGGGAATTTCTGCGCGGCACGCTCCAGGGCCCAGCCCAGGGACAGCGACTTCTCGCGGTTGCGGATGCCGGTGTAGTACAGGCCCAGCAGCATGCGCGGCACACGTGGCAGATTGCCCGGGAGGCGGGCGAGGAAGCGGAACGGGGAAATCAGATCGGCCTGGGTCATGGCTCTCGCACTTTGTCGTTGTTGTGGGCAGGCAATGGCGCTTTCACGACTGTAGAAGCCGCTCGGGCAAAGCGGTATGACCGTGGCGCGGGGAACGCCGGGCAGATGGGCAAATAGCGACGCCCGCCCCGCGCGGCGTCCGGCACGGGGCGGGCGTGGCCCGGGCGTCAGTCGAGGAACAGGTCCGGCACCAGGCTGCCGCCCTCGGGATCGAAGCGGTAGCGCTCGAAGTCGGTCTGGCCCTGTTCGCGGAGGATCTCCTCGTCCACCAGCAGGCGGCCGGTGATGCTGCGGCCGGTGCTGGAGAGGATGGCGTGGGCGGCGTCGGCCATGATCGCCGGGGTGCGCGAGCGCTTGAAGGCGTCGCGGCTGCCCAGCTCGAACTCGATGGCGGCGGTGGCGATCATGGTCTGCGGCCACAGCGAGTTGACGCTGATGCCGTACTTCTTGAACTCCTCGCTCATGCCCAGGGTGAGCATGCTCATGCCGTACTTGGTGACGGTGTAGGGGCCGTGCTGGGCGAACCACTTGGGCGCGAGGTTGAGCGGCGGGGAGAGGTTGAGAATGTGCCCGCCCGCGCTCTGCTTCAGGTAGGGCAGGGCGGCCTGGCTGCAGACCATCACCGCGCGGGTGTTGATCTGGTACAGCAGGTCGAAGCGCTTGGGCTCCAGTTGCTCGACGCCCACCAGCTTGATGGCACCGGCGTTGTTCACCAGGACGTCGATGCCACCGAAGTGCCCGGCGGCCTGGGCCATGGCATCACGCACCGCAGCTTCGTCGCGCACGTCCAGTTGCAGGGCCAGGGCCTTGCCGCCAGCGGCCTCGACCTCCTCGGCCACGCTGAAGATGGTCCCGGCCAGCTTGGGATGGGGCTCGGCGCTCTTGGCGGCGATGACGATGTTGGCGCCATCGGCAGCGGCGCGCAGGGCGATCTCGCGACCGATGCCACGGCTGGCACCGGTGATGAACAGGGTTTTGGCAGAAAGGCTCATTGCAGTGCTCCTGAATTGTTGTTGTCGGGTATGGAAGCCGGAAGCCGGAAGCTAGAAGCCGGAAGCTAGAAGCCCGCCCGCACCAGCCTGCTCTTGTCTTCCAGCTTCAGGCTTCAAGCTTCAAGCTGCTCTTCCACTTCCACCAACACCTGGCGGCTCTTGACCTGGTCGCCGGCGGTGGCCTGGACGCGGCGGACGATGCCGTCCACCCCCGCCTTGAGCGGGTGTTCCATCTTCATCGCTTCCAGCACCACCAGCAGTTGGCCCTTGGCGACGCGATCGCCTTCGCCCACGAGGACGTCGACGATGGCGCCGTCCATGGGGGCCTTGACGGTGCCGGAGCCGGCGCCGCCCTGGCCGCCGGCGGGTTCGTGGGTGATGTCCAGCAGTTCGACGTTGCCCTGCCGCCCATGCAGCCACAGGCGCGGGCCGTCCAGGTGGTAGGCCAGGCGGCGGCGAATACCGTCCAGCTCCAGGGTGGCCCAGCGGCCATCGCTGGCGAGCAGGTGCAGGGCGATGGCCTGTTCGCCGATACGGGCCAGCAGGCGCGGTTGCGGGCCGCTGGCTTCGACTTCCAGCTCCACCGCCAGCTTCTGTTCGCCCTGGCGCAGGACGAAGCGCCAGGGCGCGCTGCCGGCGCTGCGCCAGCCGGCGAGGCCGGGCTGGTGGGCGCGGGATTGGGCGGAGGCCTGGTAGAGCAGGGCGGCCGCGACGGCCAGCTCGCTGGCCGGCAGCACCTGCGGGGCGAGGCTCGGGTCGTTGGCGAAGTGCTCGCCGATGAAGGCCGTGGTGGCGTGGCCGGCGGCGAACTCCGGGTGGGCCAGCAGGTTGGCGAGGAAGCGCTGGTTGCCCTTGACGCCCAGCAGCACGCAATCCTCGACGGCGCGTACCAGCTTGCGTCGGGCTTCGTCGCGGGTGGCGCCCCAGGCGATCACCTTGGCCAGCATGGGGTCGTAGAAGGGCGTCACCGGCTGGCCCTCCACCAGGCCGTGGTCGATGCGGATGCCCGGCAGGAGGGCAGGCTCCCAGCGCAGCACGTCGCCGGTCTGCGGGAGGAAGTTGCTGGCCGGGTCCTCGGCGTACAGGCGCACCTCCATGGCGTGGCCATCGAGGCGGATGTCGTTCTGGGCCAGGGGCAGCGGCTGGCCGGCGGCGACCTGGATCTGCCAGGCCACCAGGTCGAGCCCGGTGACCAGCTCGGTGACCGGGTGCTCCACCTGCAGGCGGGTGTTCATTTCCAGGAAGTAGAAGCGGCCCTCGGCGTCGAGGAGGAATTCCACGGTGCCGGCGCCGGTGTAGTTGACCGAGGCTGCGGCCTTGACCGCGGCCTCGCCCATGGCACGGCGCAGTTCCGGGGTCATCACCGGACAGGGGGCTTCCTCCACCACCTTCTGGTGGCGGCGCTGCACCGAGCAATCGCGCTCGCCCAGGTAGAGGAGGGTACCCTGCTGGTCGCCGAACACCTGGATCTCCACGTGGCGCGGGCGGATCACCGCGCGTTCGAGGATCAGCTCGCCGGAGCCGAAGGCGTTCTGCGCTTCGGAGCGCGCGGTGCGGATCTGCGCGGCCAGCTCGCCGGCTTCGTGCACCAGGCGCATGCCGCGACCGCCGCCACCGGCGCTGGCCTTGATCATCAGCGGGTAGCCGATGCGCTCGGCCTCGCGGGCGAGGGTCGCGTCGTCCTGCTCGGCACCCTCGTAGCCGGGGATGCAGGGCACGCCGGCTTCGAGCATGGCGATCTTCGACAGGCGCTTGCTGCCCATCAGGTGGATGGCTTCGACGCTGGGGCCGATGAAGACGATGCCGGCGGCCTCGCAAGCGCGGGCGAACTCGGCGTTCTCGGAAAGGAAGCCGTAGCCGGGGTGCACGGCGTCGGCGCCGGTGCGCCGGGCGGCGTCGATGATCGCCTCGACCTTGAGGTAGGACTGCGCCACCTGGGCCGGGCCGATGCACACCGCCTCGTCGGCGAGCTGCACGTGGCGGGCGTCGCGGTCGGCTTCGCTGTACACCGCCACGGTGCGGTAGCCGAGCGCTTGCGCGGTGCGCATCACCCGGCAGGCGATCTCGCCCCGGTTGGCGATCAGGATCTTGTTGAATGCGGGCATCTTCGTGCTCCTGCTGGGGGCCGGAGGGTGTCCGGGGCCCGGGCTGTGTGCGTTCGGTGTTGCGGTGGACGTGAAGAGCGACATCCACCCTACGGGGTGCCTCGGTGTTGCGTGGGGATCGGGTTGGGTCGATCCGCCTGTTGTGTTCGGTGTTGCGGTGGATGTGAAGAGCGACATCCACCCTACGGGTGCCACGGTGTTGCTTAGGGTGGGTCGCGCTTTATCGATCCACCGCTGGTGTTCACTGGGCCCAGGTCGGTTTGCGCTTTTGTACGAAGGCCATGGTCCCTTCGGCGCCTTCGGCACCGGTCACGGCGTCGGCGAACCATTGGGCGGCGTCGTCCAGCAACGGGCCCAGCTCGCGTTCCTCGGTGGCCAGCAGCAGTGCCTTGGTCCGTGCGTTGGCCCCGGGGGCGCAGCGGCGCACCTGCTCCAGGGTGGCGCCGAGGCGTGCGTCGACGGCGGCGTCATCGGCCTCGGCGAAGTGCACCAGGCCCAGGCGCAGCGCCTCGTTGCCGTCGAAGCGCGCGGCGGTGAGGGCCAGGCGGCGGGCCTGGGTCAGGCCGATGCGCTTGACCACGAAGGGGGCGATCTGCGCGGGCAGGATGCCCAGGCCGGTTTCCGGCAGGCCGAATTGCGCGCCCTGGTGGGCGATGGCGATGTCGGAGATGCAGGCCAGGCCGAAGCCGCCGCCGAGCACGGCGCCTTCCAGTACGGCGATCACCACCTGCGGGGCGGCCTGGGCTTCCTCCAGCAGGCTGCCGAAGGCACGGTTCAGCTCGCGGTAGGCCTCGGCGCCGGCGGCGCGCGCCGAGGCCATGTCCTTGATGTCGCCGCCGGCGCAGAAGTGCCCATCGGCGCCACGCAGCACCAGGGCGCGCACGTCACCGCCCTGGCGCACGGCGGCCAGCACCGCGCGCAGTTCGCCGACCATGGCCAGGCTCATGGCGTTGCGCGCGTCCGGGCGGTTCAGGGTGACGTGGAGCACGCCGCCCGCCTGCTCCAGCAGCAGGGTTTCGCAGGCGGGCAGGCTCATTTCTTCTTACCGGGCAGGATGCCCATCAGCTTGCTGATGATGCCCAGCATGATCTCGTCGGCGCCGCCGCCGATGGAGACCAGGCGGGTGTCGCGGTAGGCGCGGGAGATGTGGTTGTCCCACATGAAGCCCATGCCGCCCCAGTACTGCAGGCAGGAGTCGGTGACTTCGCGGCCCAGGCGCCCGGCCTTGAGCTTGGCCATGGAGGCGAGGCGGGTGACGTCCTTGCCCTTCACGTACATTTCGGTGGCCTGGTAGACCAGGGCGCGCAGGCATTCCACCTCGGTCATCATCTCGGCCATGCGGAAGTGGATGACCTGGTTGTCGATCAGCGCGTTGCCGAAGGTCTTGCGCTCCTTGCAGTACTCGATGGTGGCGTCGATGCAGTGCTCCAGGCCCTTGATCATGTTGGCCGCGCCGAACAGGCGCTCTTCCTGGAACTGCAGCATCTGCATCATGAAGCCGGCGCCTTCGTGGCCGATGCGGTTGCGCTGCGGCACGCGGACGTTGTCGAAGAACACCTGGGCGGTCTCCGAGCTGCGCATGCCGAGCTTGTCCAGGTGCGGGCTGACGCTGACGCCGGGGGTGTTCATCGGCACCATGATCAGCGACTTGTTGACGTGGGGCTTGTCGTCGGAGGTATTGGCCAGCAGGCAGATGAAGTCGGCGGACGGGGAGTTGGTGATCCACATCTTGCTGCCGTTGATCACGTAGTCGTCGCCGTCCTTGCGGGCGCTGGTCTTGAGGCCCGCGACGTCGGAGCCGGCGCCCACTTCGGATACGCCGATGCAACCGACCATCTCGCCGGCGATGGCCGGGCGCAGGAACTCCTCGCGCAGCTCGTCGGAGCCGAAGCGCGCGAGCGCCGGGGTGCACATGTCGGTCTGCACGCCGATGGACATGGGGATGCCGCCGCAATGGATGGTGCCGAACTCTTCGGCGGCGACGATGGAGTAGCTGTAGTCCAGGCCCATGCCGCCGAATTTCTCGGGCTTGGAGATGCCCAGGAGGCCCAGCTCGCCGGCCTTCCTGAAGATGTCGTGGATGGGGAAGCGACCTTCCTTCTCCCACTGGTCGACGTGCGGGTTGATTTCCTTGTCGACGAAGTTGCGGACGGTACGGCGAAGCTCTTCGTGTTCCTGGGTAAAGATCATCCTGTCGTTCTCCTCTTGGGGTGCGTCGTGCGCACCGTGATCGTTCGGTTCAGAAACGGGCGACGCCGAAACTGTTGGCTTTCAGCGGTCGCCGCTGGGCTTCCGCGCAGATGTCCAGCAGGTAGCCCAGCAACTGGCGGCTGTCGCGGGGGTCGATCAGGCCGTCGTCCCACAGGCTGGCGGTGCCGTAGAGCGCGGTGGACTGGCTGTCGAGCTTCTGGGCGGTGACCTGTTCGAGCATGTCGAGCATCTTCGGGTCGGCTTCCTTGCCCTCCTTGGCGTGCTTCTCCTCGGTGACGATGCGCAGCACCTTGCCGGCCTGGGCGCCGCCCATCACGGCGGTGCGGCTGTTGGGCCAGGCGAAGATGAAGCGCGGGTCCAGCCCGCGGCCGCACATGGCGTAGTTGCCGGCGCCGTAGGAGCCGCCCACCACCAGGGTGAGCTTGGGCACGGTGGCGTTGGCCACCGCCTGGATCATCTTCGAGCCGTGCTTGATCACCCCCAGCTGTTCCGACTCGGTGCCGACCATGAAGCCGGTGGTGTTGTGCAGGAACAGGATGGGCGTGTTGCTCTGCTCGCAAAGCTGGATGAACTGCGCCGCCTTGGCGGCGCCGCGCGGGGTGATCGGGCCGTTGTTGCCGATCAGGCCGCAGGGCTGGCCCTCGATGCGCAGGTGGCCGCAGACGGTCTGGCTGTCGAACTCGTTCTTGAAGTCGAGGAACTCCGAGCCGTCGGCGATGCGCGCGACGATCTCGCGCACGTCGTAGGGCTTCTTCGGATCGGCCGGCACCAGGCCCAGCAGGTCGCTGGCCGGGTACAGCGGCTCGCGCCACTGGCGCTGCTCACGCGGCGGCAACTGGGCGTTCCACGGCAGCATGGCGAGGATGTCGCGGGCGATGCGCAGGGCGTCGGCGTCGTTCTCCGCCAGGTACTCGGCGGTGCCGGCGACCTGGGCGTGCATCTCGGCACCGCCCAGCTCCTCGTCCGTGGCCACCTCACCGGTGGCGGCCTTGAGCAGGGGCGGGCCGGCGAGGAACATCTTGGCCTTGCCGCGTACCACCACCACATAGTCCGAGAGGCCCGGCTGGTAGGCCCCGCCGGCGGTGCTGGAGCCGTGCACCACGGTGATCTGCGGCAGGCCCATGGCGGACATGCGCGCCTGGTTGGCGAAGCCGCGCGCACCTTCGACGAAGATCTCCGCCGCGTAGTTGAGGTTGGCGCCGCCGCTCTCGGTCAGGGCGATCACCGGCAGCTTGTTCTCGAAGGCGATCTGCTGCAGGCGCAGGGTTTTCTTCAGGCCGGTGGGGGAGATGGTGCCGCCCTTGATGGCGCTGTTGCTGGCGGTGACCAGGCAGCGCACCCCGGCCACGTAGCCGATGCCGGCGATGATGCCGCCGCCGGCCTGGGTGCCGTCCTTGTCGTCATGCAGCTTGTAGCCGGCCAGCGACGAGAGCTCGAGGAAGGGCGCCCCGGGGTCAAGCAGCAGGTTGAGGCGCTCGCGGGGCAGCAGCTGGCCACGCTTCTCGAACTTGGGCTTGGCCTCGAAGGCCTTGTCCAGGACCTTGCGCTCGACATCGCGGAAGCTGTCGATGGCGGCGAGCATGGCCTGGCGGTTGCGGGCGAACTCTTCGCCCTGGGTGTCCAGTTCGGAGTGGATGACGGCCATGGCTTACTCCTCGTCCTTGAACACGGCGGGCATGTAGGCCCGGTGGAAACCGTTGTAGGACTCGCTGGCGCGGGCCTTGCCCAGGGTCCAGGCGCGGGTGCCCTGGCTGGCGGCGCCGTCGATGCGGATGGTGTTGCCGCTGATGAAGTTGGCGCCGGGGGTGAGCAGGAAGACGATGGCGGCCGCCACCTCGGATTCGGTGCCGATGCGCTGCAGCGGGACGTGGTCCTTGAGGGAGCGGATCATCGACTTCATGGATTCAGGGTAGGTGTCCATGCCGCTAGAGGCGATCCAGCCCGGCGCCACGGCGTTGACCCGCACCCCGGCGTGGCCCCACTCGTAGGCGGCGGTCTTGGTGAAGTTCTCCATGCCGGCGCGGGCGGCGCCGGAGTGGCCCATGCCGGGCATGCCGCCCCACATGTCGGCGAGCATGTTGACGATGCTGCCGCCGGTCTTGCTCATGCTCTGCAGGAAGACCTCCTTGGCCACCAGGAAGCCGCCCACCAGGTTGGTGCGCACCACGGTCTCGAAGCCCTTCTGGTTGATGCCGATGAGCGGCGCGGGGAACTGGCCGCCGGCGTTGTTGACCAGGTGGTGGATGGGGCCGCGCTCGGCCACCACGGCCTTGACCATGGCCTTGACCGCTTCTTCGTCGCGGATGTCGCAGGCCTGCCAGCTGGCGCTGCCGCCGTCCTCGATGATCTCGCCGGCGGTGGCTTCGAGCTTTTCCGCCTTGCGCCCCACCAGCACCACGTGGGCGCCGAGGTGGGCGAGCTCGTGGGCCACGCAGCGGCCGATGCCGCTGCCGCCGCCGGTGACGAGGATGGTCTGGCCGCTGAACAGGCCGGGTTTGAACACGGAATCGTAGGCCATCGCGTGCTTATCCTTTCAGGCTGTCGGCCAGGGCGCGGGGCACCGGGACCGGGAATTCGAGCAGTTGCTGGGCGAAGGCCTTGCCTTGCGGGTCGATGCGCAGGCTGGCGACGCCACCGCCGCCCAGGGCGTTCTCCAGGAGGAAGTTGAGGCTGTGGCTGCCAGGCAGGTACCAGCGCGCCACGCGGCCGATCTGCGGGTCGAGCACATGGCCCATCCAGTCGACCACCGCCTCGGGGGTCAGCGCCTCGGCGATCCAGGGCAGGTAGTCGCTCTGGCGCGCCATGACGCCGATGTTGCTGTGGTTGCCCTTGTCGCCGGAGCGCGCCACGGCCAGCTTCACCAGCGGCACGCTGGCCTCTGCCGGGCCCTGGGGCGCGGGCGGGGCGATGTCGTCGGCCAGGCTGGCGGCGTCGAAGGCTTCCAGCACGGGCAGGGCCACGGGGTGGCGTTCGCCGGCCAGTTCCACGTCCAGGTCGCAGGCGGCCTTGTCCACCAGGAAGGAGAACAGGCGGATCACCGGGTACACGGTCGGGCGCCCGCCGACGATGCCGGTGAGGCCCGGCGCCATGCCGGTGGCGGCCTGGGCGATCTCGCGGGAGAAGAGGATCAGTGCTTCCTTCTTGGCGTGGCGCACGGCCAGCTTGACCACGATCTCGCGGCTGTCCTGCCTCCGGCCGTGCGGCCCGTAGGTGGCCTCGCTGCCGAGCAGCTCGATGCTCACCTCGCGGTAGGGGCCCCAGCCGCGTGCGGCGAAGATCTCCTCGGTCTTGGCGATGATGGCGCGGCTCACGCGGTCGGCCTTCTTCACCGCGTCGATGCCGGCGATCAGGCAGCTGGCGGTGCAGCGGAAGCCGTCCGGGTGGGTGGCACTGACCTTGTACTGGTCGGTGGGCGGCAGGCCATGGGCACCCTCGACGCTGACGCGGTGCTCGCCGACCTGGGCCAGGCGCACCCGGGTGAAGTCGCAGACCACATCCGGCAGCAGGTAGGCACGGGGGTCGCCGATCTCGTAGAGCATCTGCTCGCCGACGGTGAAGGGCGTCACCAGGCCGCCGGTGCCGGCGGGCTTGGTCACGGTGAAGCGGCCATCGGCCTCGACTTCGACGATGGGGAAGCCGATGTGCTCGTAGTCGGGCACCTGCTCCCAGTCGGTGAAGTTGCCACCGGTGCACTGGGCGCCGCATTCGATGATGTGGCCGGCGAGGGCGGCCTGGGCCAGGCGGTCGTAGTCGTTCCAGCTCCACTTGAATTCATGCACCAGGGCGGCGCTGACCACCGCGCTGTCCACCACCCGGCCGGTGATGACGATATCGGCGCCTTGCTCCAGCGCGGCGACGATGCCCGGCGCGCCGAGGTAGGCGTTGACCGAGACGCACATGGGCGGCAGCGGCGCGCCGCTGAACATCTCGGTGACGCCGGCCTTGGCCAGGGCGGGGAGCTTGGGTTGCAGGTTGTCGCCATGCAGCACGGCGATCTTCAGGGTGACGCCGGCCTTCTCGCAGGCGGCGGCGAGGGCGGCTGCGCAGGCCTGGGGATTGACCCCGCCGGCGTTGCTGATCACCCGGATGCGTTTATCGGCGATGGCCGGCAGCAGTGGCGCCAGGACCTCGACGAAGTCGGTGGCGTAGCCCTCGTCGGGCTTCTTCATGCGAGCGCCGGCGAGGATCGACATGGTGATCTCCGCCAGGTAGTCGAATACCAGGTAATCCAGCGGCGCACCGTTCACCAGCTGTGCGGCTGCGGTGGAGGTATCGCCCCAGAAGGCGGAGGCGCAACCGATGCGTACGGTTCTAGTCATTGTTCGGGCCCGTATCACTCGAAGGAGGTGTTGGTGACATTACCAAGCAAGCGCTTGGTTGAAAAGTATGCCCGAGCAGTTTTTTACCCAAGCGCTTGCTTGGGCGGCGGGTGCAGCATAGATTTCACGAATCAAGACAGAGACTTGCGCCCCATTCTTAAGTTGGATGGGCAAGCGCCGTGCAGCCGAGGTAGTGGGGATAGATGAGCCTGGACGACCAAAAAGCCCAAGAAGTGATGCGCGAACTGGTGGCCACCGGGCAGGTGACCGATCCCGAGAGCGCCCGCGGCAAGCTGCTGCAGACCGCCGCTCACCTGTTCCGCAGCAAGGGCTACGAACGCACCACGGTGCGCGACCTGGCCGGCGCCGTGGGCATCCAGTCGGGCAGCATCTTCCATCACTTCAAGAGCAAGGACGAAATCCTCCGCTCGGTGATGGAGGAGACCATCCTCTACAACACCGCGCTGATGAAGGCCTCCCTGGCCGATGCGACCAACCTGCGCGAACGGGTGCTGGCGCTGATCCGCTGCGAGCTGCAATCGATCATGGGTGGCACCGGCGAGGCGATGGCGGTGCTGGTCTACGAATGGCGCTCGCTGTCGGAGGAGGGCCAGCGCTACATCCTCGAGCTGCGCGATGCCTATGAGCTGCTCTGGCTGGATGTGCTGGGCGAGGCCAAGGCCCAGGGCTACTTCAATGCCGATCCCTTCATCCTGCGGCGCTTCCTCACCGGCGCGCTGTCCTGGACCACCACCTGGTTCCGCCCCGAGGGCGCGATGTCCCTCGACCAGCTCTGCGAGGAAGCCTTGTCGCTGGTGATCAAGGAAGTCTGAAGGCCCTTGAGCTAGTCTTGCCAGCGTGCGGGTTTCCTCTTCTCCGGGGCTTCGATGTCTGCCGTTCGGCTTGTGTTTTCGGGTGTTGTACTGCTTGCGTTGTGCCTTTGCTGCACCAGCGCGTCAGCGGCACGGCCCCGGGAAATACTGGTCGGCGGCTACCACTTCCCGCCCTACCTGATAAAGCCCGAAGAGCAGGGCCAGGGCCTGGTTCCCGACCTGGTGGCGCAGCTCAACCGGCTCCAGGGGCGGTTCCACTTCAGCATCGTGCCCACGTCGGCCGCTCGCCGTTACCGCGATCTGGAGCAGGGCCGCTATGACCTGATGCTGTTCGAGGACCCGGACTGGGGCTGGAACGGCGTGCGCTACCAGGGCATCGACATGCGCACCTCCGACGCCGAGGTCTACATCGCACGCAAACAGCCGGGGCGCGGGCAGGCTTTTTTCGATGACCTGGCCGGCAAGCGCCTGGCGCTCTACAGCGGCTATCACTACGGTTTCGCCGGCTTCAATGCCGATCCCGAGTACCTCTTCAAACGCTTCTCCGCCACGCTGACCTACTCCCACGACAGCAATCTGCTAATGGTTTTGCACGGTCGTGCCGATATAGCCGTGGTCACGCGCTCCTACCTGGATCTGTTGTTCGCCAGGGAGCCGGCGCTGCGCGACAACCTGCTGGTTTCCCGTCGGATCGATCAGGAATACCATCTGCACGCGATGCTGCGTCCGGATGCGCCGATCACCCGCGATGAGATGGCCGGCTTGCTCCAGAACTTGCAGGACGACGAGGCATTCCAACGGCTGCTGGCCAAGTACCAGCTGACGTTCAAGAAAAACGACCGACGATGAACGAGCGGCGCGATATCGGGGACACCATGGTTTTTGCATCAGCCTGCCAGGCAGGCCTTCGCTACGGATCGGCGAGATGGGGATTTAGGGATTCTTTCTGCCATGCACTGTTGGCCGTGCTGTTTCTGGCCGCTTGTGGCAGCGCCCAGGCGACCGAGCTGGTGCGGGTCGGCGGCGCGCACTTTCCCCCCTATGTGATCAAGCCCGAGTCCGCCGAGGCCACCGGCCTGCTGCCGGAGTTGCTGGCGGCACTCAACGGTCAACAGCACGAGTTCGAATTCGTCATGCTGCCGACGGCCATCCCCCGGCGCTTTCGCGACTTCCAGGCCGGTCGCATCGACATGGCGGTGTTCGAGAACCCCGACTGGGGCTGGCAGGACATCCCCGGCGCGCGCATCGACATGGGCCTGGAGGATGCCGAGGTGTTCGTCGCCCAACGACGCGTCTCCCGTGACCAGGAGTACTTCCGCACCCTGGTGGACAAGCGCCTGGCGCTCTACAGCGGCTATCACTATGGGTTCGCCGGCTTCGATGCCGACCCCGAGTACCTGACCCGCGAATTCAACGCGCTGATGACCTATTCCCACGACAGCAACCTGCTGATGGTGCTGCGGGGCAGGGCGGACATCGCCCTGGTCACCCGGTCCTACCTGGGCATGTACCTGGAGAAGAACCCCGATCAGGCCGGGCAGTTCCTGGTGTCCACCCGTGTCGACCAGCATTACCGTCACTACGCGCTGCTGCGCCCCGGCGCGCCGATCAGCCCCGAACGCTTCACCGCGCTGCTGGAGCAATTGCGCGCCAAGGGCGACCTGCAACGCATCTTCGGGCGCTACCAGATCCAGGTCAGCCCAGCTTCACTGGATAGCT
Source organism: Pseudomonas sp. 57B-090624 (assembly GCF_003234055.1). Classification (NCBI taxonomy): domain Bacteria; kingdom Pseudomonadati; phylum Pseudomonadota; class Gammaproteobacteria; order Pseudomonadales; family Pseudomonadaceae; genus Pseudomonas; species Pseudomonas sp. 57B-090624. Next base: position 1,590 of record NZ_QKRU01000038.1, on the reverse strand, counting down.
CAGCATTGCCAGATGGCAGAGATTGACCGCCAGGTGCAGCGCGATCGCCACCCCCAGTCGCCCGCTGAAGTGGAAGGCCAGCCCGTAACCCAGGCCTGCCACGGCTGCCACGGCCGCGAACAGCGGGCTGAACGGCAGGTGCACCGCGCCGAACAGCAGGGCGGTGATCGCCACCCCTGCCGACGCGCCCAGGCGTGACACCAGCGCGCTCTGCAGCAGGGCGCGGAACAGCAATTCCTCCGCCAGCACCACCGCCAGCAGGTTGACCGGCAGCCAGCGCCACACCAGCTCCGGCCATTTCGGCATCCAGTCCACCAGGCCAAGCCCCAGGGCCAGCCCCGGCACCGCCAGCAGCGTGGCCACCGCTGTCAGCGCCGTGGCGCGCCAGCGAGCCGCCATCACCTGCGGCGGTCGGCCCAGCCACCAGGCCAGCAGCGTCATGCCCACCAGCGTCTTGTCCCAGGACAGGCGCAGCGCGTAGAGCGGCGCGTCGGCACTCAGGCGCAGCGGCTCGGCCAGCGGCAGGGGCGAGAACCCGGGGACCAGATGCGCGGCGAAGGCGATGCTGCCCAGCAGGGTGACGGGGAACCACAGGCGCGCCGGGAGTTTCGGCGCGGCCAGGACCCAGAAGGCATAGGCCAGCCCGCAGGCCAGCCCGGTAGGGGACACCTGCCCGAAGCCGTGGCCCAGGGCGAGGGTGAAGAGCGGAAGCAGGATCTGCAGATGGAGCGGCATGGCACCTCCTTGTAGCGGTGCCGCACTGTAACCGCCGAGCGGGCGGGTGTCAGCGCTCCTTGGCTTCCTTGGCGTCCATCTCGGCATTGCGTTCATGGATGCGCTTGAGCTGCTCCTCGGTCAGGGGCAGTTTCTTTGCCGTGTCGCGCAGCATCATCAGGCCGCCGACTATGGAGCCGATGGCGAGAATCAGGATCAACCAGGCATACCAGGGCATGGGAATCTCCTTCGAGGTGGGGCCGCTACTGTAATTCGAACGCGCTGCGCTTGCCGCGTTCCCTTGGCGTTCGCCCGTGGTGATCGGTGATTGCCTGCACGACCGATCGCGAATGGATTCGCTCCCACGAAGAGCGGGCGAATGAATTGGCTCTGTCTGCGTTAGCTGTTGTGGATTCAACAGAAAGGCTCAAGAACGGTGCTTTCAGGACGATTCTGGATTCCTGACACATCCACCGCATGGGTTTCGCTTCGCTCTACACCATCCTACGAAAGCCACCAGCCACGGCATCCACCCGGTGGTGATGCGCACATCAATGTGAAGTGTTGAGCACCAGAGCTGGAGCAGCGGCCAAACGCCCCTTCAGGAGGCCGAGCGCAATCGTCGTTTCAGGGGTTGAGCGACATGGATGTCGCGAGAGCCGCGATGGGCCATGGATGGCCCTTCGCGGCGTGCCCCTGAAACGATGATGGAGCGAGGGAACCCGACGCAGTCGGGCCGTATGCAGGGGTGTATGGATCAACCACATGGGTAACAAAAGAGTTCAGTCACATGGGTGACACTTTCAAGGATAGATAACCCTCCTTCTGCTCTTGCTCATCTACGCGACCAATCACAACCGGGCCGAAATGCACGGC
>NZ_QKRU01000037.1:0-69485 GCF_003234055.1 Pseudomonas sp. 57B-090624 | reverse complement strand
GTGCGTTGGTCGCTGCGGGCGCGGTGGGGGCGGGTGTTTGCTCGCGCAGGTTGCAGCTGGCACAGGCGAGGGCCAGCAGCGCCAGCCCGGTGAGACGGAAACTCGGATTCATGGCGGCTCTCCTTGCCGGTCAGGGCTTGCGGGACTGGAGCTTGTTCCATTGCGCCTCGGCGCCGTTGTCCTGGGACGCCGGCGGGTTGAACAACTGGCAGGGCTGCGGGTTCACCGGGCACTTCTTGGCCACCTGGTCCCAGGTTTGCGCCGGGTCCGGTTTGTCGGTACGGAAGTTGACGTAGTTCTGGCTGACGATGGGCGCGTTGGCGACGCTGGCGTCCCCGGAGAAGTAGAACGACTGCGGGTGGCGGAACAGCGGCTGGCCGGGGGCTGCGCGGGTGGCGTCCTTGTAGAAGGCGTAGCCGAACAGGATCGGCCCCTGGGGCGACTGCACGTCCAGCGCATAGGCCTGCACGCTGCCGCGCAGGTTCTGGCTGCGGGTGGGGCTGTAGGGCAGGTGCTGGACGAAGTCCTGGCGTGCCGGGTGGTTCATGGGCGAGAAGGCGCAGCACTCGGGCATGTCTTTGGGCCGGTCCTCGTAGGTGAGGAAGAAGGCCTTGTTGCCCAGGGAGACGAAGGAGCAGGTGTAGTTGTTGTCCTTGATCGGGAAGATCGGCAGGCAGTACTTCTCGTAGTGCTCCATCATCGCGCCGTAGCCGTCGCCATCGGCGGGGATGTAGGTGGTGTCGTAGTAGCTGGTGCCCCTGGATACGGTGTAGTCGGCGGGTTTGAGGGTGCTGGGCGGGTTGCTGTAGGGCGGCGGGTTCTTCTCGTAGTTCTGGGTGACGCGGAACATGGTCCAGTCGCTGATCCAGGTGGCGGGGAAGAACGGATCGCTGGGCTCACCGGGCTTGCGCTCGGCGATGCAGTTGCCGTTGCTGGCGTCGCACCCGAGGGTGTTGTGCACGCCGTTGGTGAAGAACACGTCGCCTTCGTCATCGGCGGCGATGGCGGGTTGGCCGAGCAGTGCGAGGGGCAGCAGCCAGGCGAGCAGTCGGGTTTTCCTCATGGGGACACTCCTTCGTAACGGGCAGGGCGGGCGAGCGGTGCCGGCCCGCCTGCGGGTTCCAGGTCTACGACGGTTCAGGTCAGGGGCCGGGGCGGGTAGTTGAGCTTCACCAGCTCGTTGGCCCAGCGTTCCAGCACCGCGCGCCGGCTCTGCGGCAGGTCGCGGGTGATGGGCATGGCAAGGGTGCTTTCCTCCTGGTAGGGCTTGCTGACCAGGCGGATCAACTGGTCGATGGCGCCCTCGATGCGTTGCAGGGAGTTCAGCGGCATGTACTTGTCCATGATCGGGTAGAGGTAATAGAACGGCTCGAAGATGCGCGGGTAGATGAAGCCCTCCCAGATCTGCACCCGCGCATCCTGTTGGGTGCACACCTTGTTCCAGGCCGCGACGAATTCACCCATCAGCCCGGGCTCGTCCGGCAGCACCCGCAAGGGCGCGAGGAAGTCGGTGTAGGCGGTGGGGTAGTCGAAGCTGAAGGGCACCGCAGGCGCAGCGCCAGGGCCGTCCTGGACGAAGAAGCGCAGGGTCGGGAAGCCGGCGGCGATGGCCTTGACCGTCACCTGGGCGATGCCGTTGGCGTCGGTGGTGATCTGCGTGAGGCTGTAGTCCACCGTGGCGCCGTTATCCAGCACGCCCGTACGCGGGATGGACGGGACGAACTGCAGGCAGGGCGCCAGGCTGACGCCGGCCGGAGTGGCCTTGACGTGCTGGTAGTTGATGGTGGCCGTAGGGGCGTCGCTCGCCGGCAGCACCTGCTGCAGGCTGCGGCCGGCGCCCTCGCTGACCAGGCTCGCCGGCGCCTGGGTGCCGGCGAACTGCGGCAGCAGCGTGGCGTTGTTGTTGCGGTTCGCGGGGTCGTCTGCGATCAGCCCGAAATCCACGTCATTGCCGAAGGCCAGGAAGTAACTGCTGGTGGTCAGCATGTAGGGGTTGTTGTATTCCGCCACCCACAGGGTGGTGCCGGCCGGTGCGGGCAGGCCGTCAAACTGCACCATGATCTGCAGGGTGCGGGTGTCCCCGACGTCGATGAAGGTGCCGCTCTCGATCACTTCGGCGGTCCACATCCGCTGCTGGGCAGCGAGCATCGGGCTGGCGCCCTGGGTCAGCAGGGCCAGGGTGCCGGCCTGGGTCCTGGGCACGGCATCCTTCACGGGCAGGTCCACCAGGCCCGCGCGCTTGTCGAAGGCGGCCTGGGCGTACTGGGCGTAGGCGAGGTCGGCCAGGGGCTGGAACTGGCCGTTCTGCTGGATGCCGACCTGGAAATCGCCCAGCTGGAGCTTCTCGCACTCCGGAACGGTCGCCTCGGTCGCCTTCAGCGGCTGGAAGGGGAAGCCGGTACCGAGGTCCAGGGACAGCAGGTCGCCCTGGGCCTGGGCGGAGATCACCCCCAACTGGATGGTCGATCCCGGCCTGCCGCCCGGGATCGGGAAATCGCCGACCGGCTCCAGCCGGCGACCGGCCGGAGCCGTGGGGTACTCGTCCGCGAACCACAGGCCCAGCACGCCGGCGGTGCGGCTGTAGGCCGGGTTGAAGAAGATGTCGGCGACGTTGTCCAGGCCCTTCTGGTACATGTCCTGCAACGCCTGTTGCTGCACGGCCAGGGTCTTCAGGCACTGCTGGCATTCAGCGCACTGGGGATCGGTCGCGCAGGTGTTGCAGCCGGGCCCGCCGGTGCGGGTCACCACCTTCGGGTAGTCGTTGAAGATGCCGTTGCGGTCGTAGTAGGTCAGGTAGGTGGTGAAGCGGAACATCAGGCCCCTGGCGTTCTGCGCCTCCATCTGTTGCTGCAGGGCCTTGAGCAGGGCCGAGTCGCCCAGCTGCCACTGCAGGTTCTCGCGGGGGAAGCAGGTCTGCCAGGTGGTGGTGACCGTATTCAGGCCCTGCACGGCCCCCCAGTTGAAGTTGAGGAAGCGGTCGAGCATGCGGTAGGCGCGCTTGGCCGTGAGACCGCAGGTGGCGTCGCCCAGTACCAGGCGGTCGAAGTACAGCGCGGTGAAGGTGTTCTGCCAGGGGCTGATGTCGACGAAGCGCGCCGGGGTGGGCTTGTCGCTGCCGAAGGGGTTGCCCAGCAACTGGAAGCCCTTGCCCACGATGGGGTCCTGCTCGATGTAGCTGTTGGCCTGCAGCTCGCCACCGATGATCAGCGAGCGGATGTCGTTGTAGTCCACGGTGCCGCAGGCGTTGTCGCCGAACAGGTCCCATTCCGCCGGGATCTGCGGCAGGCCGCTGTTGGCGCTGTTGTTGGGCACCTGCAGCACGTAGTCCGGCACCTGGGCCTCGGGCAGCGGGGCGATCATCCAGGGCAGCACCTTGTCCCGCGCGTTGGCGGGGTTGATGCCGAAGCTCTCCAGGAAGGGCCAGTTCAGGTCCATCTTCGCCGCGTCGTAGAGCGGGTAGATGTCGTTGTTGTTGGCCGTTGGCGGGTTCCAGAAGAAATGCCCGTTGAGGTAGAGGCGGGGGAAGTTCAAGACGCTCATTGCTGTCCTCCTTGACGCTTCCACTGGGCGCGTTTCAGCGACCAGACGAAGTCCAGTTTGTTGTAGCCGGCGAAGGCCGAATCCGGCAGCGGCTCGGTGGGGTAGACGATCCCGTCCTGTTGCGGCAGCGCGAAGTTGAAGTAGCCCTTCTTCGCGGAATAGGCCGCAGTGTCGTGGCAGGCGAGGCACGATGACTGGCTCTGGAAGGCCGACTCCAGCTGGGAGTTGGCCAGCAGCTTGGGCGCGCCGCCCGCCGTGTGCTGCACGCCGATCAGCTCGTACTGGGCGAGGGCCGGGTACTGCGACTGGAAGCTGGCGTTGACCGGTTGCGCGGCGCTGGTGGGCCCGGTGCTGTTGGTCATGGGCTTGGGCGGGATGTCGTTGGTGACGGTGTACTTGCTGTTGTTGCGGTTCTCGAAGGTGGTCCAGACCCAGTCATCGGTGAGCTTGTTGATGACGTGCATGCCGCTCAGGGCCGCGTAGCCCACCTGGTACTGGCTGCCGTTCTGCAGGTAGTAGGCCTGGACGATGTAGTAGCCGTCGTTGGCCAGGGTCTTCATGAAGGCCTGGTCGTTGCCGATCCAGATCCATGCCGTCTTCAGTTCCCAGGCGGCGGCGGGAAAGGCCAGATTGGCGGTGAGCGCGGCCTGGCCGTCGACGTTGTAGACACCCTTGTCGACGATGTAGCCGAAGGTGTCCCTGCCCATCAGCAACTGGAAGCGCACCGGCTTGCCCCTCTGCGCCGCCGGCACATTGCCGCCCATCTCCAGGATCAGGCCGTCGACCTGCTGGGTGCTGTCGAGGTTGTGGAAGGTGCGCGTGGTGTCCATGCCCATGGCCTGCGCGGCCTTGACCACGGCGACCGGCGTGGGCTCGCGCTGTTCATAGGGCAAGGGTTTGCTGCCATCGGGCAAAAATACCTGGTCGGTGGGCTTGAGGCCCTCCCAGACACGGTCGGCGCTGTCCTGGGCTTGTGGATGGTTGAGGCAGACGAACCAGTCCCAGGCCAGGGTCTCGGGGGATTGTTCGAATGCCTTGCGCACCTCTTCCGGCTTGCCTCCGTACTCGAAGAAGGCGGTGCAGTCGAAGGCGGGTTGGCTCTGGGCCTGGGCCAATCCGGCCAGGGCGCTCAGTACTGCAAGGGGGAGGGCTCGTTGCATGGGGTCTCCTTGGCTATGGCCTTGTCGAGAGTTCGGTGCCCCAGGAAGTACTGCAGGAGCAACTGTTTTACCGCGGTGACCGGCAGGCGGTCCGGTAAAGGCAAGTCGCAATCGGTGATGAGCAGCGGGCCATCCTGGTCGCTGCGGGGAAGTCGGCCGTGGCTCCCGCGTACCAGGCGGGTGTCCAGCGGAATCAGGTCCATGTAGTAGCGGAACCCCAGCTTCTTGCGCAGCAGGCGCCGCGCCACGCGGAGCTTGGGCAGGGTGATGGCGGGGTCGATGAACAGTTCCAGCGGGTCGTAGCCGGGTTTGCGGTGGATGTCGACGGTGCGGGCGAAGTCGGGCGCCTTGGCGTCGTCGAGCCAGTACTGGTAGTCGAACCAGTGCCCGGGGGCGGCGATCGCCACCAGGTCGCCGCTGCGCGGGTGCTCCAGCTGCCAGGCACGCTGCTCGGCACGGTCCAGCAGCCGTTCGATGCCGGGTTCGCGCTCGAGCAGGGCGCGCACCCTGGACAGGTCCTGTTCGCGGCGCAGGTAGATGTGCGCGACCTGGTGGTCGGCCACCGCGAAGGCCGCGCTGGCGCCCGGGTCCAGCAGCTCCCAGCCCAGGGACTGGCGCACCTGCAGCCAGCCATCGGCACGCAGCAGGCGGTTGATGGAGATGGAGCGCTCGACCGCCTCGATGCCGTATTCGGACACCAGCATCACCGCGGCGCCGCGCGCCTGGGCGAAGGCCAGCAGGCGGCCCACCTCGGTGTCGATGGCGCGCACCTCGGCGGCGATGCCGGGGTGGTCGGGGCCCAGGCGCTGCAGGTCGTAATCCAGGTGCGGCAGGTAGACGAGCTGCAGGTGCGGGCGGTTGATCTCGAACTCGGCCATGGCGCAGTCGACTATCCAGCGGCTGGAGCCGATGCCGGCGGCCGGCCCCCAGAAGTGCTGGAAGGGGAAGGTGCCGATGCGCTGCTCGATCGCCTGGTGCAGGCCGTCGGGCGCTGAGTAGAGGCCGAATTCCTTGCGCCCGTCGGCGGGGTAGTGGGGGCGCGGGGTGATGGAGGCGCCGACGTCGGCGTACATGTTGTACCACCAGAACAGCTGGCTGCAGCGGAAGCCGGGCAGCTCGCGGGCCAGCACGTCCCAGACCTTCTCGCCCTGGACCAGGGCGTTGGGTTGCAGCCAGAAACGCACCTCGGCCTGGTCGCGGAAGTACCAGCCGTTGCCGACGATGCCGTGCCCGGAAGGCGGCAGACCGGTGAGCATGGACGACTGCACGGTGGTGGTGACCGCCGGGAACACCGGCTGCATGCAGGCCATGCGTCCACGGCCTAGCAGCGCGTTGATGTGCGGTGTGTTCTCGCCCAGCAGGGAGGGGGTCAGGCCGACCACGTCGACCAGCAGCAGGGGCCTGGGCTCAAGCATGCTGCACCTCCCGTCGCGGCTCGCAGGCAAGGGCGCCATGCCGTTGCAGTTGCCCCTGCACCCAGTCCAGCTCGGCGACGATGCCGCTCGCCAGGGCGGCTTCGGAGCCGGGCCGCAAGGCCTCGGGCAGCACCATCCAGCTGTAGGTCTCCACCTCCAGCACGGGGCGGAAGTCCGGGTGCTGGGCCAGGTACTCGAAGACCCGGCCCAGGGCCTGCTGGCTGCCGCCCAGTTCCGGCAGCTGGAAGCGCTCGCTGAACAGGGGCACGTGGAAGTGCACACGCAGCTCGCTGCAACCGGCCAGGGCCGGGTCGAGGAGGGCGGCGGGCAGGTCCGCCCAGGCCAGCAACTGGCCGCTGCGGTGGCGCGCCTTGGCCTGGTGCAGGTAGGTGCCTTCGGCGAAACCACCGAGCACCTGCAACACCTCCTCGCGGCGCTGTCCATCCCCGGGCAGGCGGCACACCAGGGCGTTGGAGAGCTGGATCTTGCCGATGGCGATGCCGGCCTGGCGCAGGCGTGACAGGGCTGCGTGGCAGTCCTCGAACAGCACCGCCTGGTGGCAGACGTCGAAGCACAACGCCAGGTGGTCGTGGTTGGGGTCCCGTGCCTGCCAGTGGGCGAAGAAGGCCAGGGCCTGGTCGGTGTGCTCCAGCACGCAGTCGGGCTCCATTTCCAGGCACAGGCGGATGTTCTTGCCGGTCCTGCGCTTCAGCTCCGTGAGGGCTTCGGTCAGTTGCAGCAGGTGCATTTCCGCGCGGGCCAGGTGTTCGATCGACCAATCGGCGGCATAGCCCAGGGGGACGCTGGAAATCACACCCTGGTCGCAGTCCTCGGGCAGCGCCTCGGCCAGCAGCGCGGCCAGTTGCAGGCTGTAGTCCAGGCGCGGGGATTCGGACCAGTCCGGCCGGTAGACACCGCTCTTCACCTGGCCGCCATGGAAGCGCCCATGGGGGAAGCCGTTGAGGGAGGTCAGGCGCAGCCCGCTGTCTTTCAGCAGGGCGAGGAACGCCGCGCGCGGGCCGGGCTGCTGCAGTTCGGCGGCGGCCCGGGCGCTGATCCACAGGCCGCTGTCCTGTTCGGCCAGGCCGCGCTGCCGGCGCACGGCCTGGAACGGCCCGGCGATGGAGGCGCGCAGGGCGGCCAGGTCATGGGCCGGGTGCACGTTGCCGCAGTAGCCGAGCCGGGGCGGGGTCCATCCCATTGCCGGGCTCATCGCACCACCGGTTCCTGGCCCCGCAGCGCGGAGTTGTCCTGCCACTTGCGGCGCTGGTCGATGGGCAGCAGGGTGGCGACGGCGGCCTTGTCCAGCTGGCCGCTCTGGGCGAAGAAGTCCACCGGGTTGTGGAACAGCACCTGTTCCACCTGGGCTTCGCTGAAGCCGGCCTGGCGCATGGCGTCGGCCGTCTTGGGCACCTTGAGCGGGTCGCTCACGCCCCAGTCGGCGGCGCTGTTGACCACCATCTTCTCGGTGCCGTACTGCTGCAGCAGGGCGACCATGCGCTGCTCGGACATCTTGGTGTTGGGGTAGATGGAATGCCCGCGCCAGCAGCCGCTGTCGAGCACCAGGGGCAGGGTCAGTTCGTTGAGGTGGTCGATCAGCACGCGGTCTTCGGCGATGCCGACTTCACGGATGACAGCCAGGGTGCGCTTGGTGCCGCCGATCTTGTCGCGGTGCGGGGTGTGCACCAGGACCGGCAGGTCGAACTGCCTGGCCAGCTCCAGTTGCAGGGCGAGGAAGCGGTCTTCCTCCGGGGTGATGTCGTCATAGCCGATCTCGCCGACGCCGACCACGCCATCCTTCACCAGGTAGCGGGGCAGTATCTCCAGCACCTCGTTGGCCAGCCCCAGGTTGTTGGCCTCCTTGGGGTTGAGGCCGATGGTGCAGAAGTGGTGGATGCCGAACATGCTGGCGCGGAAGCGTTCCCAGCCCACCAGGGTGTCGAAGTAGTCGACGAAGCTGCCCAGGCTGGTGCGCGCCTGGCCTTGCCAGAAAGCCGGCTCGATGACCCCGGTGATGCCGGCGGCGGCCATGTTCTGGTAGTCGTCGGTGGTGCGGCTGACCATGTGGATGTGCGGGTCGAAATAGGTGGGCATGTCGGCGTCCTTCGCGTTGTCGTTATCGGTGTTGAAGAGGCAGGTCGCCGGGCAGCCAGCCGCTTGGCAGGCGTCCCTGGCGGTGATGGGCGTCGAGGCGCTGTAGCTGGTCGGGCGCCAGCAGTGGCCACGCCAGCAGGTGCGAAATGGCAGGTGGCGCGGGGCGGTCGGCGGCCAGGCGCTCTTCCAGCATGTCCAGCGCCAGCTGGTTGAGTTCGCGGCTGCGGCGCGGCGCCAGGCCCAGGACGCGGCGCAGGTCCAAATCCATGCCGACACCCTTGAGCATGAGGAGGTGGAAGGCCCGCTCGGGGTAGTGCCGGGCCGGGTAGGGGTTGTCCAGGGCGAGGGCGGCGAACACCTCGCAGCTGTTGGTACGCCCGGCGAACAGCGCCAGTTCCAGGCTGGCGCCCTGGCCGTCGAGCCAGTCCAGGGCCCGCAGGGCGGCGGCTTTCTCCTGGTCATCGCCCCACTCGAAATAGCGCTGCAGCAGGGTTGCCCGCCCGGGGCCGGCGTCGGCCTCCAGGGCCTGGGCGAGGAGCAGGGCGCGTGCCAGGGCCGCGCGCGTCCACGGCAGGTCGGCCACCAGGGCATCGCCGATCTGGCGTCGGCACGGGCCACTGAGCCGCATCAGCGCCTGTATGTCGGGCTGCGCGGCGAGCCGTTCGCGGGCCTGGTTCCACCAGGCCAGGGCGGCGCCGGTCAATTCGTCGCGCAGGGCCTGGTGCAGGTCGGCGATGCGATCGCTACCGAGCTGGAGCGTGGTCGGGCTGTTCATGTCGGTTTCACCCATTGCTGCAAGCGCGGCAGCAGGAGGAAGACGCCCACGCAGGCCAGGCTGCCCAGCGGATAGCCGGCGAGGGCCAGGACCATGGCGTCGATCAGCGGCAGCGCGGTCAGCCCCGCGCCGATGAAGGCGCGCACGTTGCGCCGCTCGGGCGCCGCCAGGTGGCGCCGGTAGCTCAGGCCCAGCCAGCCGAGCCACAACAGCAACATGAGCCAGAACCACAGGCCCTGGGCATGGACCGCCAGGGCCAGCGGGCTGAGCATCAGCAGCAGCGGCGCCAGGCTCGCCAGCTGGTTGAGGTGCTCCTGCCGGGCCACGTAGGTCAGCCCGCTGATGTAGGTGCCCAGCAGCAGGGCGCACAGCCACAGCGGCGCCGGCGGGGCGGTGAGGCTGGCCGCGGCGGTGAGGTAGAGGGCCGCGCGGCAGCCGCCCATGAACCAGACGCTGTGGGCGTGGCGCTTGTGCAGCAGGTTGTAGGCGAGGATCAGCCCGAGCAGCAGTGCGGCACTGCCCAGCAACCAGCCGGGCCGTGCGATCAGTTGGCTCAGGCCCAGCAGCGCGGCGGCGGCCAGCAGCAACAGCGCGGTGCTGGCCAGCGCCACCTGCTGCCGGGTGACCAGCCCGAGGGCGATGGGCCGTGGGTTGTGGTGGCGGCTGTCCCAGTCGGCGTCCATCAGGTCGTTGAGCAGCATGCCGGCCAGGTAGAGGGCCGATGCGGCCGCCAGCAGCAGGGCCCAGGCCAGCGGGGAGGGCGGGGCGAGGGCGCTCGCGCTGCTGGCCAGCAGGGTGGCGGCCAGGGCGTTGGTCCAGACGGTGGGGAGGTTGGAGATGCGCCCCAGGGTCATCCAGGTCCGCAGGCTGGGCATCGGCTGGCTCATCGCGCGTAGCCCTCGGTCCAGGCCGGCTCGCGTGGGCGCATCTCGACCAGTCGTTGCAGGGCCAGCTCCATGGTCGGCTGGTCGATCTGGTGGACATCCACGGCGCGGCCGATGCGTTCGAGCATGGGGATGGACAGCTCGCCCCCCAGGTGCTGGCGGAAATCCTCCAGCCCTTGCAGCACGCGCAGGTTGCCCTGGTCATCGCGCAGGCTCAGTTCGGGCGGCGACAGGTTGAAGCCGAGCCGGGCCAGGAGGCTGAGCAGGCGCTGGGCCTCATGCTCCGCGAGAAGCCCGAGGGTCTTGGCGTACAGGGCATCCAGGGCCATGCCGACGGCCACCGCCTCGCCATGGCGCAGGCGGTGCTGGCTGAGTTTCTCCAGCTTGTGCGCCGCCCAGTGGCCGTAGTCCAGGGGCCGACCGTTGCCGCGCTCGAAGGGATCGCCGCCCCGGGTGATCTGCTCCAGGTGCAGCTCGGCGCAACGGCGGATGGCATAGCGGCTGGGCTCATGGGCGAAGGCGGAGAGGGCGTCGGCCTGTTCTTCCAGCCAGGCGAAGAAGGCCGCGTCCTTGATCGCCGCCACCTTGACCGCTTCGGCCAACCCGGCCAACTGGTCGCGCCGGGGCAGCCCGAGCAGCAGCTGGAAGTCGTTGATCACCGCGTTGGCGGGCTGGAAGGCACCCAGGAGATTCTTCTGCTCGAAGGCGTTGATGCCGTTCTTCACGCCGACGCCGGCATCGTTCTGCGCCAGCACGGTGGTGGGGATGCGGATCAGGCGCACGCCACGGTGGAAGGTCGCACAGGCGTAGCCCACGGCATCCAGCAACGCACCGCCGCCCAGCGCGAGCACGTAGCAGTGCCGGTCGAGGCCGTGTTCGAGCATCTGCCCATAGAGGCGTTGCAGCACATCGGGCGTCTTGCAGGACTCGCCGGCGGGCACGGCGATGGGATCGGCCAGCAGCTTCAGGTCACTCGCGCGGGACTGGAAATAGCCCTGGATCTGCGCGGCCAGGGCAGGGTTGCTGCGCAGCAGGTCCGCGTCGGCGAAGACCATGGCGCTTGCGGGGCGGGTGCCGTTGTCGGTCAGCTGGCGATGCAGGCAATCGTTGTTCGCGGCGAACAGGTGCTCGGTGAACAGCACCGGGTAGCGGTAGGTGACGGTGAAGGAACCCTCCAGCTGGCGGGTGTCGGAGGCGGCCGTGGTGAGGTCGCGACGTGCCAGCAGGCCACGGCCCGCCAGGAACAACGCCGGCAACAGCATGCTGGCCATCACCGCCAGGAGCAGGACCTGGTCCTCGGCGACGAAACTGCCGAGCGCGCCGTAGACCGCGGCCAGGCCCGCATTGGCCAGGGTGGTGATGACCAGGAAACGTCGCAGCGGATAGCGCTGCATGCCGGCGGCGAGTACCGAGGTTTCCGCCAGTACGGGCACGCCACGCAGGCAGATCAGCGACCAGGTGTTGAGCCGGTTGGCCAGGCGCCCGGCCTTGCGCCAGTCCTCGATGTCCAGCAGCCCGGAGGCGATGCGGAAGTACCCGGCCCCCAGCCAGTAGCCCAGCAACGACCCCAGGCACAGGCCGACGAAGATCACCAGGTAGCCGCCTACGGCCCCCAGTACCGCAACCGCCAGGAGCGACACCATGCTTGACGGCACCGGCAGCACCACATCCAGGGCCAGCAACGCGATGACGAGAACGGCGAGGTTGAGCGCACGCACGGGGTCCGCAGGCTGCTGGCCAAGGCTCGCCAGCAGGCGCTGCATGGGTTCTTCGAAAAGGAGGAAGCTGACGATCACCAGCACCGCGAACAGTGCGAGCGACAGGCACAAGTGTTCCCACGGGCCTCTACGCGAGAGGACATGACTCATCAGGCGCTTCATCAAGTTCCCTTTGTTCTTCTGGTTGATTTCCCTATCCCTGGCGAGGCTGTGCTTCGTCAGGTCCAGCGTTCACGTCCTGAGCGGCTGGGGTGCATGTCCACGGTGACTGCGTAATTGCAACGTAGACAGTGGGGTTGTTTTTGCAAGCAAGCCGATGACCGCTGCATGCAGCTCAGGCTGCAGAATGAAAAGCTGTCGGATAGCTCAGGAAACCGAGCCGGCAGACGCAGGCCGCGAAATCCGTGACCTTGCAGCAAAACACGATCCGGGTTGCCGCTCGGGGCGACGGTCAAGCGGTTATGGATACCGGGTGCCGTGATGAGGAATGGCTCTAGCCGAGCGAAATGATGATGACTCAGAGACGTTACAGGTCCTGCTGCACAAGTCTGGGAGTGGATGCTTGCACACCTGTGGCACTGGTCATGGCCGGGCACTGCCTTCGGCTCTTCAATTGCAAGATTTTCTGACTTATATCGTGAGCCGTAATCATGCTGAGAAGCCTTCACGTGTCGCACGCGCCAGCCAGAAACACACTTGTCGCGGTGCGGGCTCAAACTGGTCGACTCCGTGAGTCGCCGCTCTGGTGATCGACAAACAGCCCATGAGGTTGTGCATGATGCCTGTGTCCGCCGGCTGCTGCCCCGAGAGGGAAGGGGCGCGCCCCTGGCGCTATGAAGATCATCCCTGATCGCGCCATCAGTCGCTATCACGGCGAGCGGCGCCGTCGGGAATCGGTGGATGACCAGGCGGAACTGCTGAAGACCAATGACCCTGAAGCTGTTCGTCCTCGCTATATAGCCAGCTGATGCGCAACAGCAACAACACCATTCATCCGTCGGGCAGCAAGTCTTCCTCCCAGCGGCATGCCGCCGGACCGACGAAAACTTCACGGACACCCGACAGGCGCTTCACGCCTCCGTCCCTAACCTCCCTTGCAACTCTCGGCGAGGGTAGTGGGAATACATGCATTCCGGCCCGCTTCGTACAACGAAAGACAACATGGAGGCTCCAGCATGAGCGAGGACAACGGTGTTTGGACCGATACCCTGCAGAACAAGGTTCCAGTGGTGACGTTGGTGTTCTGGGTGATCAAGATCCTGTCGACCACGGTGGGGGAGACGGGGGCGGACTTCCTGATCTTCAAGCTGCATGTCGGGCTGCCGCTGACGTCCCTGATCATGGGAGCGTTGCTGGTGGCGGTGATGCTCATCCAGTTGCGCAGCGAACGCTACGTGCCCTGGAAGTACTGGCTGGCTGTGGTGCAGGTGAGCATCTTCGGTACCCTGGTCACCGACAGCCTGGTGGATACCTACGGTGTGGCACTGACCGCCACTACCGCAGTGTTCAGCGTGCTGCTGGCAATGACCTTCGTGCTCTGGTTCGCTCAGGAGAAGACCCTGTCGATCCGGACCATCTATCCGGGAAGGAGGGAGCTTTTCTACTGGACGGCGATCCTGATGACCTTCGCGCTCGGCACCGCCGCCGGTGACCTGGTCGCGGAAGAGCTGAAGCTGGGCTATGCGGTCTCGGCCCTGGTCTTCGCCGGGTGCATCCTCGCCGTGGCGATCGCCCACTACTTCTTCCGCCTGAATGTCGTGACGGCCTTCTGGATCGCCTATGTGCTCACGCGGCCATTCGGAGCATCCGTGGGCGACTGGCTATCGCACTCGGCCAGGAAAGGCGGATTGGGGCTTGGAACAGTCGGCACCAGCGAGGTGTTTGCCGTCATCATTCTTGCCCTGGTGGGCTACCTGAGCTGGCGCGACCACCAGCAGGCCCAAGCCGGCAAGTGACCTGGGAAGGCGGGCGGCGAGAGCGACGTCCGCCCGTCGATACCTACCAGAATGATGTCCAGCACGATGAGGTCGTAATGCTGGGGCACCGCTGGAAATTCCTTATCTCGAGCGGGTGGCGGTTCGGTGCCACCGCCCCGGGGCTGCGATACCCAGGCGCTCAGTGCTTCTTGAAACGGTAGAAAAGATTGGGTTCGCTGACCACGTACAGCGTGCCCTGGTTGTCGAGGGTCAGCCCTTCGGGCTGGGGCGCATCGTGCTTCAGGTCATCGCCGCCTCGCAGCGAGCGGATGCTGACCGCCTTGCCGCTTCCGTTCAGCTCGATGACCAGCCGGGACTCATCGCTGAGTACCAGGAGGTGGCCGGTCCGCTGGTCGAAGTGAAGGTCCGAGATGTCCTTGGCGAAGACGCTGTCGGTTATCCAGTCGCTGAGGTCCTCGACCTTGACACGCATCCTGTGTCCCAGGCTCGCCTTGACCCCGCTGACCACGTAGAGCTTACGTGGGTCACGCTCCTTGGCGACGAACAGGCGGTCGTTCACCGCATCGTAGGTGATCCCTTCGAGCCCTTTGTTATGGGCACTGGAGGCCAGGGGAATGGCCAGGGTCTCGCAGTCTCGCTTGTCGATTCCTTCACCGGGGTGCTCAGGTATGTGGAAGAAGACAAGCTGCTGCTGTACCTCATCCACCACGGCCACTACGCCGTCCCCCATGTAGGTGATCCCTTCGACATCCTCGAATCCCACCAGCGGGTACTGGGCGGTGACCTTCCCGTCGAAATCCAACTCCAGCAGCCTGGGGGATGCGTTGGTGACGGCCAGCAGCTGGCGCCGGTCCTCGGCGAAGTCGATGGCGGAGAGGTCGTCATCAACACCGATGACCGGCATGGCCTCGATATCCACCTTGAAGTCTGGCAGCCAGAGGCTTTCCTGCCTCCACTGGTCCGCATTGAGGCGGCTGACGACATAGAACCAGACGCGGTCATGCCAGTGGAACTTGCCGGACGCCAGGACCAGCAGCGCCAAAGCCAGTGCACCCAGGCCATAGAGGCCGAGAGCGAGGAACCTGCGTCGCGGTCTGATACTGCGCACGTTGGGATCGATTGTGATGCTCATGCCGAGTCCTGTGCTGCGGGCACCCGGCTCGTGTCCCCGCAGCAGCGGAGCGCGAGTCCTGCCCATGGAGTCAATCGATCGGGTGTTTCCACGCGAAGTGGTACGGCCGGGTCGCATCCGGGTCACTGCACTGGCCGTTATCGGCGTCCTCCTGCACGAGGAACCAGTCTTCCTCATCGCCATCGCCGATCCGTTTCGCCTTGTCGGGTATGAAGCAACGGGCGAGCTCGTTCGGGCGGATCAAGGCGTAGTCAGCAGGGTTGGCGCGCAGCCATTCCGCCGCCTTCTCCGTCTGGTTCGGAGCCAGGACGCCGAAGTGGACGAGAGGCTGACGGGCATACAGCCAATGCCCCTCCTGCCATTGGGTCAGCACGAGTTGTGAACCCCGGGTGGCATCTGCGACGTTGGTCATCAGGAGATGCCTGGGGTTCACACCGTCCTTGATGGGCTCTATGAAGCCCCGCGCGAACCAGGCGAAGAACCAGAGCACCGTCAGTCCGATGAATACTTTCCGCGCGCGAGGCCTCTGGGCGAACCAGCGGCGCAGCAGCCAGGGGACAAGAGGGGCCATGGCCAGGACCAAGCCAGGAACGGCCGGGAAGATATAGATCTTGCGTTTGCCACTGCTGAAGCTGAAGAAGATCAGCACCAGGACCACCCAGCCCAGCAGTACCAGGTAGCGGCCATCCCGCCGGGCGAGCTGGCGCCGCCAGGCGGGGACCAGCCAGGGTAGGGCGAGGACCAGGGGCATCCAGTTCTTGGGGATGACGTGGGTGAAGAAATACCAGAACGGCTCGCGATGGTGCCAGGCGTCGGCATAGCGCTTGGCCGTCTGCCTCAGGAGTATCTCGTCGAGGTAGGCACGGCTGGCTTCGTCGCCGTACAGCGCTACCTTGATCACCAGCGGCAGCAGCCAGCTCGCGATGGCCGCCAGGGCAACCAGCAGGCCCAGTGCCCATGCCCCGCCGGCGCCCGGCATGCGCACGACACCGTTCCAGCCGCGCCGGGCGGCGTAGGCGTATGGGATCAGCATCAGCACGGGGAGGAATCCCACACCCTTGCTGATGATGCCGAAGCCCATGGCGGCGCAGGCCAGGTAGAACCAGCGCCAGGCGGGGCCGAGCAGCAGGTGGCGGGCCATCCCGTAGAAACCAAGAGCGATCCACAGCAGCAGGAAACCGTCGATCTGCCCCGCGCGCTGGATGCTGTAGGTCTGATAGGTGGCAAGGAACAGCAGGCCGGCGATCATGCCCACACGACGGTTCCACAGGCGTGTGCCCAGGTCATGCAGACACGCGGTGGCCACCATGCCGGCCAGCAGCGCGGGCAGGAACAGGGCGATGGTGGGCGGTATGCCCAGTTCGCTCAGGGCCGCGACGACCCACATGAACAACGGCGGCTTGTCGGGGTATATCTCGGCGGCACGATGGGGGATGAGCCAATCGCCGCTCTGCAGCATCTCCAGCGCCACGCCGAGGAAGCGCTCCTCGTCGACGTTGGAGGGGGCGCGCATGCCCAGGCCGGCGCTGATCATGGCCGCAGCCAGGAGTAACAGCAGGATCAGCGAGGCGCGGCTGCTGCGGATCAGCTCCCGGGGCTCTATACGGCCGATGGCGGGGGAGGTCTGGCCCATGTTCAGCCTTCCAACTCGCAGGGCGTGGTGTTTAAGCGCGTACGACGGATCAACCACCAGACGCCGAACAGGTCGAGTATCCCCACCAGCGCACGATCCAGGTTGCCGTAGTTGGAAACGCCGGCGCCACGGGGGCGGTGGTTCACCGGATGAACCAGCATCGCCCCTTGGTGGCGCTGGATCAGCGCGGGGATGAAGCGGTGCATGTGGTCGAAGTAGGGGAGCCTCAGGAAGGCGTCGCGCTCGATCAGCTTGAGCCCGCATCCGGTATCCGGCGTGTTGTCCCTGAGCAGGCGGCCGCGCAGGCGGTTGGCGAAACGGGAGGCCCAACGCTTGCTGGCGGTGTCCCGTCGATTCACGCGGTGCCCGGCGATCAACTTCAGGTTCCGTGGTGCCTGCGGTGAGCGTATGACCGCAAGCATCCCGGGGATGTCGGCCGGGTCGTTCTGGCCATCGCCGTCCAGGGTAGCGAGCCAGGTTCCGCAGGCCGCCTGCGCCGCGTGGTAGATTGAGGTGCTTTGCCCCAGGGAGCGGTCATGCTTCAGGACCCGCAGTTGCGGGTAGCCACCTCGCTTGAGGGCAACCAGGGCGTCGGAGGTGCCATCGGTGCTGCCGTCATCCACCACCAGCACCTCGAAGTCCTCGCCGGCGAGAGCCTGACGGATCTCTTCCAGCAGCGGGGGCAGGTTCTCGGCTTCATTCTTGGCCGGGATCAGTACGGAGAGGTAAGGCTTGGTCGGCATTCTGGCTCCATGCGTGAAAGTTGGGTTCGGGGCGACCGGCTCCGGCGGACGAGGGAGGGGTGGGCTCACGGGGTGTGCTCGACTTCGCCGAGCGACACGTCGACGCCATCGTCGATGCTCAGGCCGTGGCGGTGCCGGTGATACAGGTAGCCGCCAAGCAGGGCGGATATCACGAACAAACAGATTGCCGTGCCGATGCGCGCGGCCGGTGCCACATTGATGCCGCTGCCGACCAGGGTGAACACCAGCGTCTGCGGCAGGAAGCCGACAAAGCTGGCCGCCAGGAAGGGCACGAGGCGGATGCTCGAGATACCAGCGGCGAGATTCGTCAGTACGTTGCTGCCGACCGGCAGCAAGCGGATGAGCAGGGTCATCGAGAACGGATTCTGCTGGATGAAGCGATCGAAGCGCGCCGCGCGCCGGCCCAGCCGCCGGTGGAGGACCCCCCTGCCGAACAGCCGCGCGTACAGGAAGGTGATCAGGCAACCAAAGAGCGCCGCCGCCGCCCCGAGGAGCGTTCCGGACAGCAGCCCGAAGGCGTAGCCGGCGAGGAAGGCGATGATCTGCCGGGGCAGCCCCACCATGGTGAACAGGGCGCCCATGGCCAGGAACAGCAGGATGCCGGGGAGACCGCGGTCACGGATATGCGCGTCGATCCACGCCTCGTTGATGGCATTGCCCAGGTCGCTGCTGTCGAACAGGTAGCCGATCAACGCCAGGCTGAGGATCAGGCCCAGCCCCTTGAGCACCACGCGGGGGGTCAGCATGGGCGGGCTCCGGCGTACCGGATGGGCTCAGATACCATAGAACCCCCGATACCAATCGACGAAGCGTCCGACGCCTTCGCGCAGCGATGTGGTGGGGCGGAACCCCGTGCGCTCGGCCAGCGCGCTGACCTCCGCCCAGGTCTGCGGGACATCGCCCGGCTGCATGGGCCGCAACTGCCGTATGGCGGCCATGCCGGTGGCCGATTCGATGCATTCGACGAATTCCAGCAGCCTGACGGGCGAGCCGAGGCCGATGTTGAACAGGCGGTCGGTCGGGCCCTGGCGACGTTGCTCGGGCTCGTCCGCATAGGGGGGAGGGCAAGCCTGGACACGGACGATGCCTTCTACGACATCGTCGATGTAGGTGAAGTCCCGCGACATGTCGCCGTGGTTGTAGATCTCTATAGGGCGTCGTTCTAGCACTGCCTTGGTGAACTTGAAGGGCGCCATGTCGGGACGGCCCCATGGGCCGTAGACGGTGAAGAATCGCAGCCCGGTCAAGGGGATGCGATACAGGTGCGCATAGCTGTGCGCCATCAGTTCGTTGGCGCGCTTGGTCGCGGCATAGAGCGAGATCGGGTCGTCGACCGTGTCTCCGATGGCAAAGGGAACCTTGGCATTCATGCCATACACCGAACTGCTGGAGGCATAGACCAGGTGGCCGACCTTGGTCTGGCGGCAGCCCTCGAGCACGTTGATGAAGCCGCCCAGGTTGGCGTCGACATAGACGTGGGGGTTCTCCAGCGAATAGCGCACGCCCGCCTGCGCGGCGAGATGGATGACCCGGTCGAAGCGCTGGCGGTCGAACAGGGCCTGCATGCCTTGGCGATCGGCGATGTCTAGCTTGTGGAACTCGAACCCCGGCGCGCCGTGGAGCAGTTCCTCGAGACGGGCCCGCTTGAGGTCGACGCTGTAGTAGTCGTTGAGGTTGTCGACGCCCACCACCTGGTGCCCGGACCGGCAGAGACGCATGGCTGTGTGGAAACCGATGAAGCCGGCGGCGCCGGTGACCAGGAACCTCAACGGGAAGCCCCGGCGACGGCGCGCCCGATCGAGTAATAGCTGAGGTCCTCACGTGCCAGTTGCACGGGCTCGAAGATATTGCGCCCGTCGAAGACGACCCTGTCGACCAGCCGTTCACGGATCAGGGCGAAGTCGGCTATGCGGAAGTTCAGCCACTCGGTGAGGATGACCAGGGCGTTTGCACCCTCCAGTGCCGCCTCCTTGGTGTCGGTCAGTTGCAGGCCGAGGCGGTCGCCATAGAGCCTCCGGGCCTCATCCATGGCTTCGGGGTCGAACGCCTGGACGCGGGCGCCTACTGCCCAGAGCGATTCCAGCAGTACCCGGCTCGGTGCTTCGCGCATGTCGTTGGTGTTGGGTTTGAAGGACAGTCCCCAGAGCGCAAATGTCTTGCCGCGCAGGTCGCCCTGGTAATGTCGCTCGATGTTCTGGAACACCTTGTGCTTCTGCTGCTGGTTCACCGACTCCACCGCTTCCAGGAGCGCGGGGCGATAGCCGATGTCCATGGCGGTACGCTGCAGGGCCCGGATGTCCTTGGGGAAGCAGGAGCCGCCATAACCGCAGCCGGGGTAGATGAAGTCGTAGCCGATCCGCGGGTCGGAACCGATCCCCTTGCGCACCATCTCGATATCGGCGCCCAGGCGCTCTGCGAGATTGGCCATTTCGTTGATGAAGGAAATCTTGGTGGCTAGCATGCAGTTCGCCGCATACTTGGTCAGCTCGGCACTGCGGCTGTCCATGAAGATGAGTTTCTCCCGATGCCGGCTGAAGGGCTTGTTGATCTCCCGGAACAGCCCGAGGTCACATTCGCCGTCGATGCCGATGATGATCCGCTCGGGGCGCATGCAGTCGTCGACGGCCGAGCCTTCCTTGAGGAACTCAGGGTTGGAGACCACTTGGATGCGCAGCTGGCTCCCCTGGGCGACCAGGGCAGCGTCGATGAGCGCGCCGATGCGCTTCACGGTGCCCACGGGGGAGGTGGACTTGTTGATCACCACCTTGTCTTCGATGGCGTGCTCGGCAATGGTGCGGGCCACGGCAAAGACATGCCTCATGTCAGCGCTGCCATCCTCGTCGGGTGGGGTGCCTACGGAGATGTAGATGACCTTGGCGAAAGCTACGCCCTCATGGGCACTGGTTGTGAAGTGGAGGCGTCCAGCGGCGATGTTGCCCTGGAGCAGGGCCTCGAGCCCGGGCTCGTAGATCGGGGAGCGCCCTTGAGCGAGCAAGGCGATGCGTTCGACGTCGATGTCGACGCAGCAGACGCTATGCCCGACTTCTGCCAGGCACGCCGCCTGAGTCAGGCCGACATAGCCCGTTCCGAAAATGGATATCTTCATTCAGCTCCCGCCCGTCCCTTGTTCCTGAATGGCATCGTTGCGAGTGTTCCTACTCACTCCATGCGCCGGTCAGCCAAACTAGCCATCCACTCGTGAAAAATTCGTTACTCCCAGCTAATAGCCGATCATTGCCTGATTGGCCAAAAAGCATCGGGGCCGGAGCACGCGCGGCGATGAGTGGGCGATGTTCCGCGAAATTGCCAGACCTAGAGGCGCCCGAGCTCAAGCACGCGGTCGCGTCCCTGTTCAGCCACCAGGTATTGCCCAGGCGTCGCCTCGACGATCGTCTGCGGGGAGCGCAGGTGAGAGAGAACCACCTTCAGGTCACTCAACCCTTCCCAGAGGAAGACCCGGGCCATATGGGTCGCATCCTCGGTGATCCAAAGCCCTTCGAGATTGCACAGAAGGAAGCCGGGCTCGCGCAGACCGTCCAGCACCACAGGGTCGGAGCCATCGGCGAGCAACTGGCGGACATGGCCGTGGGTTTTCTCGGTGTAGAACAGACGCCCGTCCGGGCAGTGGGCCACCGATTCCGCCTCATCCAGGCCCGTACGTAGCGCGGTGACTTCATTCGTCTCGAAGTCGTAGCGGAGCAGGCGCCCTGTACCGTGGAGATCTTCTACCGCGTAGAGATAGTGCCCATCGGTGGCCATTCCCTCGACGCTATCGGCAGTGAAAAGCGACCGGGTACTTTGCTCGTCCATCCACAGCACGGGATGCTTGCCCTGTTCCTGGGTGAAGGCCACTCCGCCCCGATAACGAAGCATGCCATCCGGCTTGGACAGACCCGTCACCAGATGTTGCCGCTGACCATCACGCCCCACATGCAGAATGCTCCCTTTTCTGTCCTGGATCTCCTGGCTTACGAACAGCCCGCCATTACCGTCTGGAAGCAGCGCACTGGCGCGTTCGATGGATGTCAGGTGGACGTCGTAGGTCCAACCATGCGCGGCCGTGGCCGGATAGAAGTGGCGCCACGCCGGATAGGCGGCCAGTAGCAACACCAGGGCTATCAATGCCAGCGCTCGGCTGGTTCTCCGGCTGTACGGCCGGGATGGGATGGATGCAGTCCTCGCCTGCGAAGGGTTGCGCGTCCATTTCGAGCTGGCAGCCAATGTCATACCTGCACCTCAGGATGTTTTCCGCAGAATGTAGAAACGCCACATCGAGTACCCGGGCAGCAGGTCCATGTGAGAGAGGACGGTGAAGCCAACGTCCTGGAATTCCTCTTCGATCTGTCGCCTGGGCACGACGATGCGGGCCGACTGTCCTCTTTCCAGGGTCCGTTGCGATTCCAGGCGCTTGCGCCTCCAGGCCTGATAGTTGCCGTCGATCCAGAGCGAGATGATCAGGGTGTCGCGGGTAACCCGATGCAGTTCGCGCAGGACCTGCAGGCGTGACTGTGGATTCTCGATGCGTTGCAGGACACGAAGGCAGAAGATCGAATCCACGGCGTTCTCGCCAAGATCGATGTGCAGGGGTGGGTACTGAACCGCGACCTGTCCTGCAACGCCCGGATTCCGGGTCGTACGGCTCTGGGCCGAGGCACCGGCGAGGTCATCGCCCACGATGACGATCCGGTTGGGGTGGCGGGTCAGTACCTGCCAGAGGTGCCCGCTCCTGGACGACAGGTTGAGCACCAGGTTGGGCTCGCCGGCGTCGCTCAATGCCCGCCGTACCAGGCGCTCTTCGCGCCATGCGGTGAGACGGCCGGCCATGCCTGGGCCAGGTCGCCCGATGGGCGTTTCACCGTCGGCCCTAAGCGCTTTGACACCCGAGAAGTCCAGCACAAAGTGCTTCGTCCGAGGCTGTGACATTTAGGCTCCACTCCATGTATGAGTGAGCCAATCTAGGTGGAGCGCCGTACAGGCGAAGTCAAAAGCACGTGAAAATTGTGTCAACCCCCCATGCCCAGCTTCACGATGAAGCAACTGCCGGTCGCCAGGCTGGACTCCAGGGAAACTTCCCATCCCTGCTGCTGGCATATTCGCTTGACCAGCGAAAGGCCGAGGCCCAACCCCTCGCCCCGGGTCTGCTGGCCGCGCACGAAGCTTTGGAATATCCGTTCCTGCTCCTCCTCCGGGATCCCTTGTCCACTGTCCTCGACACGAAAGCCTTCTGCCATGAGGATGAGTTTGACGCTGCCCGTTTCGGTGTAGTGCAGGGCATTCCGGAGCAGGTTGGACATCACCGTACGTAGTTGTGGGCTCTCGTATCGACCTCGGCTCGTCCCTTCTTCCTCGATCGTGAACAAGAGCCCCTTTGCTTCGAATTGCGGGCTCCACAACCGATACTGCTCGACAGCGATATTTTCCAGAGCGACCTTGTCGCCCTGGACGCTGTTTCCCTGGCCGGCACGGGCGAGTCGCAGAAAGGTCTGCACCAGGTCGTTCATTTCAGCAGTCGCGCGCACGATACGGGCTATCAACGCCTGGTCGGCCGGCGTCAGATGCGGTGTCTCACGAAGGAGCTCGCACGAGGTGCTCACGATCATCAACGGTGTGCGCAATTCGTGGCTGACATCGCTGGTGAACAGCCGCTCACGCTCGAGCGAGAGGCGCAGTTGCCCCAGTGTCTCGTCGAAGGCTGCGGCCAGGTGGCCTATCTCGTCGTCGGGGTAGTCAGGTGCCAGCCGAGGCGCGACGGGGAGCAACTGATCGCGATGGCGGACCTGCTGTGCAAGCCGGCGCACCGGGATCATCACCTTGCGGGCAAGCAGCCGACCCAGCCCCCAGGACCCAATGACACTGAGAATGAATCCAGCGAGCACAACATCGAACATCGTCTGCTCGCGCGCCTCGAACTCGTGCTGGTCCTCCACGAGTAGGTCTTCATGCCCCTTATGGCTGCGCTTGTAGACATAGAAGGCTTCCTTGCCATCGACCATTTCGGAGAACCCCTCGGGGAGCCCCAGGAAACGCTGAGGTATGGCCAGGTTGCCTGAGCGGGTGCTGTAGTAGCGCGTGTTGGCATGGATACGAGATGCCTGCTCGATCTTGGGCTCTTCGTTGATGGTGAAATCCAGCTCCCGGACCAGTTCCTCAGATACCAGGTGCTCTTCCAGGAAGTGCACGATAGCGACGATCCCCAGGCAGAACATGCCGCTGACGATCAACGTCATCAGGACGAACGCGGTGATGATTCGCCGCTCAAGCGGCTGCTTGCTGGGTAGGAATATCAAGCAGGCTCTCCTGTCGGGGTCAAGGCGCAGTGGGGGAGGGTGGAAACGTGTTATCCGCGGAAGCCGGTGAGGAGCACCCGGTTCTCCAGGCAATGCTCGAGGAATTCGTTGCTACCCAGGTAGTGGTACTCCCAGGACCGTGCCGGTCCGATGGCGTCTCCGGCCTCGTTGTCGCCGGGGTGGCACATCAACAGGGCGCGCGTTGGGGCCAGTGCCAGCCACTGTGCCATCAGGTGCGGGAAACCAGCTGACGAGTCCAGGCTGTAGAGGCCGCCGAACCACGCCGGCAGCGCATACCCCAGAGCAGAAGCACGCGCTGAAAAGCCCATGCACATGGCTTTGAGCACGCCCGCCTTGAACCACGCGCGCCCTGCATGGCCAAGCCTGTCCGGACCTCGCAGATAGGGCTTCGGAGCTGTGCCCCAGCGCAGGCTAACCGCCTTGAACAGGGCCTCGCGAATGACCGGGAAGGCATGCACATGCTGATGACCGTCGATGAAATCCGGCAAGCGCTGGAAATGGCCCGAGAACAGGTCGATCTGCTCCAGCATGCGGTCTCGCAACCAGTCGCCGGAAAGACGCCGTGCCTGGCTGAGCAGCAACCAGTGGGAGAGGGGGCGTGCGCCGTCGTCGAAGGGATGGGTCAGGTTGAAATGCAGGCCAATATCGAGCCTGGCAGTTTCAGCCTGGGCCGCCAAGCCAGGCGCAAGCGATGGCCAGAGGGGGGACTGGCTCATGACGCTCGTAGCCGAGATGCGGCCGAGCTCCATCAGCCGAAGGATACGTTCGCTACTCGTCGCCGAGAGCGCGAAATCATCGGCGCACAGGATGATCTTCTTCATGTTGGGCGCGGTCCGTGAAAGGCCCAGAAGCGACCGAGCAGGAAGGTCACGCCCGCGACGGCCACCAACACCAACAACAGGGCTTCCCTGTAGCCGAGCTGGGTGAAGCGCAGCGTGAGGAAGTACAGGGCCTCGTTCAGACAGAATCCCAGGCACGACACCAGGAAAAAACGCGGCAACGCCTTGGCATGAGGGACGTGGCTGGCGTCGAATGTCCGGGTCCGGTGGCCCCAGTAACTGAGGGTAAAGGCCAGCAGGAACCCCAGGACATTGGCCTGCAGGGGGGCCAGGCCGGCGGGAACAAGCAACCCGGCGACCAGGGTGAAGTGCACGAACATCGCCAGCAAACCGACCACGCTGAACCAGAACAACTGTCGGCTCATTGACCAGCTCTCGGGCGATGTCGAGAAACCTGCCGAACCAGATAGGTAGGGCGCTGCTTCACCTCATCGAAGATGCGCCCGATGTACTCGCCCAGAATACCGACCGAAAACAGCTGCACGCCGCCGAGGAAGGTGATGGCTACCGACAGGGTCGGCCAGCCGGAAACCGGGTTTCCGAATAACAGGGTATGGCCCAGCTCCCAGCAGGCGTAGAGGATCGAGCACAGCGAGATGCAGCAACCAGCGAGCGTCCAGATGCGCAGCGGCATGTTGGAGAAGGCGGTGAGCCCCGTCATGCCGAGGGTCAGCAGGCGGCGGAAGTTGAAGCTGCTCTTGCCACCGCGTCGCTCTGCGGTCTCGCACTCCATCGCCAGCTGCGAGAAGCCGACCCAGTTGTAGAGCCCTTTCATGAAACGGTTTCGCTCGGGCATCTGCCGCAGGGCGTCCATCACACAGCGGTCCATCACCCGGAAGTCCTGGGTGTTCTCTGGAATGCGCTGAGGCGAGCCGAGGTTGACCAATATGTAGAAGGCGTGGGTGAAGAGGCGCTTTATCAGGCTCTCTCCGACACGGTCGGGGCGCACACCGTAGACCATGTCGTACCCTGCACGCCACTTTTCCAGAAATACCGGGACCATCTCTGGAGGGTGTTGGAAATCCCCGTCGATGAGTACCGCGACATCACCTTCGGCATGGTCGATGCCGGCGGTGAGCGCGATCTCCTTGCCGAAGTTTCGCGACAACTGCACCAGGACCACCGGCATCGAATCACATTCATCGAGCACCCGTAATGCGGTACCGTCGCGGCTGCCATCTTCCACCACCAGCAGCTCGTGACGGTAACCATGGTCGGTCAGCAAGCCATGCAGGGTGCGCAACAGGGCGCCGATGTTCTCCGCTTCGTTGAAGGCGGGAATTATGCAGCTGACGAGGGGGGACCTGGGACGTTCCCCGTTGCTGCAGGCCAGGCGATCAGGTTCTACGTAGGCATCCATCAGGGCATCTCCTTGCCAGTGGTTGGCGTCTCTTGCTCCGTGCGTGCATCGCCCAGGATCAGGACGGTGTCGCCCTTGACCTTGATCTCCGCCAGGCGCTCAAGCCTGCTTTGGAGTTCATTCGGCAACTCGGAGACATCCCCCGCGCTGACTGCGACGAAATTGCGCGCAGGGCCTAGCAGCCTCTTCAAAGCCTCGGCGTCATGAGTCGCGCGGGTGCGCCCCGATGAATAGAACTCCGAAGAGAACTCCCGCCGCTTGCTCCAGTAGATCAGCTGGCTGTCGGCGTCCGGCTGCAGGGCGTGCCATTGAGCGATGACGGCCTTCTGGGTGCGCAGCAGGCGCTCCGGAACCGCCGCCTGGAGCAAGATGAGGACGATGCCAAGCACCACCACGGCGATCGCCAGCCAGGGCAGCCGGGGAGGGGCGTCGTGCCGGCGGGTGCGGTTCCAGAGTTCGGCGAAGAGCAGGCAGGCAGCGGGCAGCATGGGCAGCGTGTAGGGAAAGATGATATTCCCTGACAGGCTGAAGAATGCCAGCGGCAAGCAGGCCCAGAGCAACAGGAAGGTCAACCAGCCGCCATCGTCGGCCGCCTGGGCCCGGGGCTGCTTGAGGCTGCGCCATATCCACAAGGGAGCGACCAGCGACCAGGGGAGCAGGGCGGCCACGGCGAACAGCCAGATCATCCCGTGCGGCGTGGCATGGGCGAAGCCGTATTTGTCACCTTGCCAGCCCGGGTCCAGGAAACGCTGCACATGCTCGCCCATGATGAAATAGTCGAGGAAGCCCGGCGTGCGTATCTCCGCCCAGATGTACCAGGGGACCGCCACCAGAGCTGCCAGCAGGGAGCCGCGGACCCAAGGAAGGCGTTGCCATAGTGGCAGCCATTGCCGACGCAGGAGCACCCAGAAGAAGAGCGGCATGCCGCTCAGCACAATGGCGATCGGCCCTTTTGCCAGCAACCCCAGACCAATGCCGAGGAAGAACGCGTAGCCCCAGATACCATCGCCATCCACCACGGCGCGCCAGAACGCGACCAGGATCAGGGTGGTGCAGAACACCAGGGCCGGGTCTGTCATCACCGCGCCGGCGGACACGAAAAAAAACAGGCTGCTGGCGAGCATCAGCACCGTGATAAGCGCCATGTCCCGGCCA
Source organism: Pseudomonas sp. 57B-090624 (assembly GCF_003234055.1). NCBI lineage: Bacteria > Pseudomonadati > Pseudomonadota > Gammaproteobacteria > Pseudomonadales > Pseudomonadaceae > Pseudomonas > Pseudomonas sp. 57B-090624. The sequence goes on along the minus strand of NZ_QKRU01000037.1, from coordinate 42,771 downwards.
GCCCGGCGAAAGACCAGCGACCCCACCAACCACAGCACACCCAATGACAGCAGCAGCGAAGGCAGCCGTACGGCGAACTCGGTCTGCCCCAGCAACCCCATGCTGAGCGCGGAGAGCCAGGTGGAAAGCGGCGGCTTGGCCCAGAAGGGAATGCCGTAGTCATGCAGCGGCGTTACCCAGTTGCCGGTTTCAAGCATCTTGCGGGCGATTTCGGCATAACGTGCTTCGGTGGTGTCGGTAAGGGGCACCCAGCCCATGAGCATCAGGCGCACCACCAGCAAGCCGTAGAGGGCACATAGGCTGATGCGTTGCCAGGCGAGGAGGGGAGAAGTAGTGGCGGTGGTGGAGTTGATACGTAGCATCCATGCGTTCCTATTCGATAGCCACGGAAGTGTTTGTCGTGGTGCCACGGCAGGCCGAGAACATGTCGAGCCCGCCCCGGTATTCACTGGTCTGTATCTGCAGCAGACCCAGAACAGAGTGGAAGAGATTGTCGTGGCTCAGCGCCTTGTCGCGTTCCATACGCAGGCATTCGAGATCCAGCCCGAAATCCTGCTGGTAGCTCTTGGAGAACCATGTTAGCAACGGCACGTGCTTTTGCTGGTCCGGGGCCAGCAGATAGGGCGTCCCGTGCAGGAAGAGGTTGTATTCGCCCAGGGATTCGCCGTGGTCGGAGAGGTAGATCATCGCTGTGTCGAAGCGGTCCTGGTTCCTGTTCAGCAGGTCGATCAGGCTCGACAGCAGGTAGTCGGTGTAGACCAGAGTGTTGTCGTAGGCATTGATGATGCTTTCCTGGCTGCAGTTGTTCAGGGCATTGCTGGTACATACCGGGCTGAATTTCTCGAACTGCTTCGGATAGCGCTTGAAGTACTCGGGCCCATGGCTGCCCACTTGGTGCAGGACGATCACCGAATCGTCCTTCATCTGGTCGATGTACTCCTGCAGGCCCGTGAGCAGGATTCCGTCATGACACTCGTCGGTGTTGCACAGCGCCGGGTCCTGCTCATGGCTCAGGTCCTGCAGCGCCACGCGATCACAAGTGCCCTTGCAGCCGGACTGATTGTCGCGCCAGGTAACCGCAAGGCCCGCGCGCTGGAGTACATCCAGCAGCCCTTCCTGGCTGCGGGCCTGGGCTGCGTCATAGCCGCTGCGCCCCATGTTGGAGAACATGCAGGGCACCGATACCGCCGTTTCTGTGCCACAGGAGCGCGCGTTGGCGAATGCAACGACGTCGGGCTGGGACTTCAGGGCAGGTGTCGTATCGCGTTCATAACCGAGGATGCCGAAGTTCTTCGCCCGGGCACTTTCGCCAACGACCAGCACGGTCAGGGACTTACGCTGGTGGGACTGCCAGGCAGGGGCCTTATGGGCATCGGTCGCGATAGGGCGCAGCGGTGCCTTGGCCACCGCCAGTTGTTCGCGCACGTAGCCGAACGAGGCGTTCAGGTAGTTGCTGGGCACCACCAGCAGCCGCAACTCGTGGTGGTTGCGGAAGAGGGAGGCCAGTCCTTGATAGTTGGCCAGGGCTACAACGCCAAGCACCACAAGTGAAGCGATGGCGATGGCCAACTTGCCCAGCAGTTCGCGCCCAAGCTTCTGATGCCTGACCGGTAACTTCCACAACAACCAAGACGGCAGTATTCCCAGGAGCACCACGAACAGAGCGAACTTCAGGGAGAGAAGTCCGCGGACCTCGTTCACGTCTGTTTCCATGACATTGCGCAGCATATTGGCGTCGATCAGTACGCCATACTGGCTCATGAAATAGGCGGCGCCGGAACTTGCCAGAAAGAGAGTTATCAGGAGGGGCTTGAAGACCCAGCGAAACGAGAACAGCACCAGAACAAAGTTGAAGATGGCCAGTACCATCACCCCGAATGCAATGCGCATAAGCATGCCACCAACATCGGACGGGACGATGTTGGCGATATGTTTCCACAGAGGGAAATTATAAAACGATAAAAATAGAGCGCTCGTCAGAAAGGCAAGCAGTTCAGGGCGAATCGAGATCTTCTTGAACATATCTATTAGGACTCATCGCGAGGCCGCATGCAGGCTGGCACTCCGTTCTGGAGAAAATTGGCGCATACGAACGCACTCGACGCATAGACCGGGTGCATCGCTATCTGATTGGTTCATGAAGCTGGCGTGAAGCGCTTACTTGATCGCTCATTTCAGCGGAAAACTTGAAACTTCGGCTTGCGCAAGAGCATCCAGCTCAGCCATCACTCGGGACAACAACTCATCGGGGCCGAGCGTATCGTCGAGCATCAGGTACGCTCTAGCCAGGACAGTCAGCGGGGCAACCCCGATGCAAGTGGAGATGAAGTCCAGATCGTCGATAGACACTGCCTTCTTTCCTTTCTCCAACACGCTGAGCGTGTGCTGGCTACGTCCGACCTCTGCCTGTGAAAAACCCTTGCTGATCCTGAACTCCTTCAGCGCCTTCCCCAGAGCCTTGGTGAGGTTGATCGACTCTTCATCGTTCGGTATCAAGAAACACTCCTTGGGCACAATACGGAGGGTTTGGTCGCTCCAGCACGCTCGAATAGTGAGAGAAGTAGTCTAAAATTCGGGGTATCAAAAAAACGTGAAAAATAAGTCAGCAGGATGTTGCATAACAAACAACACCTGGGGGGGGAGGAGGATTATGTTTGGCCTGATGCCAAGCGGCTTGGACATGTCACGTCAAATCTTTTGATACACCACGCAGTATTTTTACATCTTCGTGCTCAGGGCGAACTCAACGATGTTGTCATGTATCGAAATGCAACTGGACGTTGGCGGACCAATATATTCAACGAAAACAGAGTTGGGCGGATTGACCACCCAGGAGCGGAGGTAATAGCCATGCGCTCTCACACACCGGGAATTATTGCCCCCGATTTTCAAAGCAAGCCATTTAACAAGGAGCGCCAAGTTGATTTCTCAGGCGCGGGCGAAGTTCGTATTCTTGGCGTTGTCTGTTTCTGTCGTAGTCATGGACCAGATCACGAAACATGTGGTGGACGCACTATTGGAATATTCTCAGTTACTTGAGCTTTTTCCCGCACTGGCTCTGCAATTTTCCTACAACACAGGCGCAGCTTTTGGGGGCTTCAATTGCTGCTTTCTGCTGTGACCATCGTCATAGGGCTGATCCGGCGAACGACCCAGCCCATGTACGTGTTTCTGGGGTTCGCATTGACTCTTGGTGGCGCCATGGGAAATCTGATCGATCGCCTGGTCTTTGGTCATGTCATTGAGTTCGTGTAGCTACATTGGCGCGACCACGGCCTGCCGATCCTCAATGACTCGATTTTCTCGCTCAAAGGTATCGTGGCCTCGGCACAAGTTGGAGAATAAGGTTGATGATCGTCGGTGGAGATAACCATCAATTGAAGGACGATTCGGTGATCGTCCTGCGACAAAGGACATTCTTGGGCGTTGAAATCTGTGCCCTGGGCGCCTGCTGGGAAAATACGAAATTACCTATAATGGCGACCTTATGTTGAGCGCCGTCCGGACAATGCCAACGGCTCCGGGCGTCGCGTAACATAGGGTCGATTATGAGTGACCCCGTCTCCCTTCCGATCCCGCTGCACCTCGTCCGTGAAGCCCGTCTGTACGCAAAGCCCGGTTCCGATTTGGATGCCGTCTGTTACGTCCTGCAGGATTATCCCAACCTCGTTGCCGATCTGCGCCGGCTTCGCGCTCGCGTTCACCAGCTGGACGATGAGGCGCTGCAGTTCGATGACCGATTGGCTCGCCTGCAGGATGCCTGCAGAATGATCCTCGACCTGTAGTGCTAGCGTTTTTTGTTCTGCAGCTGCTGCTCCAGGGCGAAAATTGCTAGCACCGCCCATGAAGCTATCGACGGCTATTGCTAGCATTTTCTTCGCCGGCGCCAGGTGCCCGGGCTGTAAATTGCTAGCAATCCATTTGTTCGCCGTGCTAGCATTTTTGCACCTGGCGCGATCGATCCAGGACCAAAATTGCTAGCAGGGAGAAACAGCATGTCAGGCAAAACCCTCACCATTCGCGATCCCGACGTTGACGTTCTGCGCAACATCAAAATTCTTACCGGCAAGGGCACTGCATCGCAGGCGCTTATGGCCGGTGCTGCCTTGGCTATCCGCTTGAGTGATCAGGTTGCAGACCTCCGTGATGAGCTCGCGAAGGAACGGGAAAAGGTGGCCGTGCTGCAGCGTGTTCTCGCCGATGCCCATGGCGCCGCCGTCCAGTTGGCTGAAATTGCAGGGCAGGGTGATCTCTTCGATCCCAGCAACGTGCTTCGTCCGTCCGGCCGGAGGTTCATGTAATGGACCCTATCCGTGTCTTCCTGGCGGTCCTGGCGATTGCTGCAATTGGGTTCGTCTGCTTGATGGCGTGGTACCAGACCAAGAAGCTTTTTCGGGAGTGGATCGACCGTGATTACAAGTGACGACAGTTACAGGCTCGTCCACATGCTGTGGCGTATACGGTTCGCGAAATCTTGGGACGCGCTCAACCTGTACAGCCGTGACTATCTCGATGCCGTTAGGTCGCTTCGTGCTCTTGGCCGCGTCACCGATGATCAAGCTGATGTGCTCGATGATCTCGGCGAAAACTGCTTCTGGCACAGTCCCATTCGCTCCGGCGTCTATGCCGACTGGGGCCCTATCCCGTTTTGAGCTAGCAGTTTCCGTGCTCGAGCTGCTGTTCCAGGGCTAAATCTGCTAGCAATTTCACCTGCAGGTTTCGTCCAGGATCTCTCCAGCTGCTATCAGAAATCCCCGCCCCTCGGTGCACGTCCGCGAACTCGGCGTCGCCGCCGCTCAAGACCCACCCCGCGCAATGATTACCCCTCGGGTGCGTACTGCGGCAGCACATAGCGCACGCCGTCCAGGCATTCACATGTGCAGCAGATCTCCGAGGAAAAATCCCGCCGGTCTAGCCCAGCCGGGGCGGCTCGATGGTGGTGCGCAATCGGATTGCTCTTGCCGCTCGAGAGTTCGAAATGCTGAACATTGCGTTCAGCATGTTGCACGCAGCGCGGTGGGGGTGCTGTTACACCCCCACTTTGGTATGCAATCGCAGACTTTTCCCTTGCGCTCCCATTTCTCTACCTTTATAAAAGAATGGAAATCCATACCGGCCAAAAGCGAAAAATGACGATCACTCTCCCCATCAAGCTGCTCGATTTGCATGACGCGATTCTTGCCGAAGTTACCTCGTCCGTACCTTCGGCAAATGCAACTTTTGTTTATGCCGTCCAGTGGCGCGAGGGAAAGACTTTTGACCTTGCTAAAAGCGCTGTGAAGGTCCATCGGGCTCGCCTTAGGCGTCTTGGTATTGACATCGCTAAAGCTTACGACGGGGAGCTTATTTCGGTTCGTGACGCAGAGCGGTGAGGGCAGGGGAGTTGCCGCTTCCTTTGCTAATGAGTCATGGCCGGCCGTGAAGCCAAAGCGGGAGGGCTCCCGCTTGCGGGAGGGACCCGCGACGAGCGTCGCGGTCGTGCCTAAGTGAATCCAGCCCATGAGGGGCTAGATGCCGCCCTGGGGAGTTGCCGCTCCCCAAGGTGGCTACCAATAGCGATCTAAGTAGGAGATCGAAATGGCTAATGCAAATTTTACAGTTAGTCCCGCACCAGCAACGGCAGACGCTTTCCCGAAAGCGCTACTGTGCATGCCTGAACTTGAAAAAATATCATGTTCAATTCGCGGAAAGGCACTTCTTCATCCTCTCACTCTCATGGGTAAGCGTATCCGTAATGCTCAGCTCGTTAGTGCATGCAATATGGATGGCTATCCCTTCGCGCCTGAATCATCGATCGCTATTTCTACAGTTCTGGCTGTAAATCTCGGGAGTATCGAGCACGGCATCGAGTCGAGTTTGCTTTTGCAGGATGATGATGGCTCTGACCCGTATTACGTCGATCTTGCGGGTCTCACCATCCTCGAAGTTCTTTCGTCATGATCACTCACGCACGTGCTCGACTGGTGTCAGCAGTCTGCGCCAGTGAGCGGAGCGACCTGGCTCTGACTGCTGATACCAGTTACGTAGGTCGAATTGGCGGCGACGAGCGAGCTGACAAGCGAAGGAGTCGCCAATACGACCGAGTTCGCGGTCTAGCCGTAACCTTGCTTTAAACGCTTCCTGGGGCCGTTTCTGGCCTTTAAATTCTGAGCCCACTGACTCAGGCCTCCACAACCTTGGTTGCTCATAATGCGCGGCCTTATGTTCAGCGGCGTCCGGACCATGCGTAGCTCCGGGCGTCGGTTAACATAGGGCCTATTATGAGTGACCCTATTCCCCTCCTGATCCCGCCCCACCTCGTCCGCGAAGCCAGGCTCTACGCCAAGCCAGGCACTGACGCCGATGCTGTCTGTTACATCCTGCAGGATTACCCGAACGTCGTTGCGGATCTCCGGCGCCTTCGCTCCAGGGTCGCCCAACTGGACGATGAGGCACTCCAGTTCGATGTCCGACTTGCTCGCCTGCAGGACGCCTGCAGGATGATCCTTGACCTCTAGTGCTAGCGTTTTTCGTTCTGCAGCTGCAGATCCAGGGCGAAAATCGCTAGCACTTTGTCCCGCGGTTGCCGATAGCGATTGCTAGCATTTTGTTCGCCGGCGCCCGCGGCCCGGGCTGTAAATTGCTAGCAATTCACTCCAGCGTCGTGCTAGCATTTTTGCACCTGGTGCGATCGATCCAGGACCAAAATTGCTAGCAGGGAGAAACAGCATGTCAGGCAAAACCCTCACGATTCGCGACCCCGATGTCGACGTTCTGCGCAACATCAAAGTGCTCACCGACAAGGGCACGGCATCACAAGCGCTCATGGCAGGCGCAGCTATGGCCATCAACCTCAGCGATCAGGTCAGCGACCTGCGCCGTGAGCTCGCGAAGGAACGGGATAAGGTTGCCGTGCTGCAGCGCGTTCTCGCTGACGCCCACGGCGCCGCCATCCAGTTGGCCGAAATAGCAGGGCAGGGCGATATGTTCGATCCCAGCAACGTGCTGCGCCCGGCCGGCCGGAGGTTCGCCTGATGACCAGTGATGACAGCTACAGGCTCGTTCACATGCTGTGGCGCATTCGGTTCGCGAAATCCTGGGACGCGCTGAACCTGTACAGCCGTGACTATCTCGATGCCGTTAGGTCGCTGCGTGCCCTTGGCCGTGTCACCGACGATCAGGCTGATGTGCTCGATGACCTCGGCGAAAGCTGTTTCTGGCACAGCCCCATTCGTTCCGGCGACTATGCCGACTGGGGTCCTATCCCGTTCTGAGCTAGCAGTTTGCGTGCTCGAGCTGCTGTTCCAGGGCGAAATCTGCTAGCAATTTCACCTGCAGGTTTCGTCCAGGATCTCGCCCGCTGCTAGCAGAAGCTCCCGCCCCTCGGTGCACGTCCGCGAACTGGAGACTTTTCGCCGCTCCGTGCCCACCTCGCGCCATGATCACCCTCAGTTGCCCACTGCGGCATCCCATACAGCACGCCGTTAAGGCCCATTGCGGGCCCGTAGACCTCCGAGGAAAAACCCGCCCATCTAGCCCAGCGTGCCGTCACATCGTGGCGTACGCGCACGCTTTGAGGGGCTCCCGGGCTGACTTCGCGGCCCGGGAAAGTCGGTATAGGTAATACCCGACTTTTGTCTCATTTTTTTACCTCAATCCTCCTTTTCCAGCTCTTCCTGACTCATCGCCAGCAGCATGCCTTTCAGTGCCATGCGGAGCTGCCGCTTTTGCTCGTCTGGAAGGCGGTCCGCTGCGTTGAACAGCGCTCTCAGGTCCTCTGAAATCGACCTGTTTTTCGCTTCCATCATGATCTCATCGGTCGATATCCCTAGCGCTTGCGCCAAGGGTGCAATGTTCTCCGAGCGGGGTGAGTGTCTTGCACCTTCCCACCCCTTGTATGCCTCTAGGGAAACACCGGCCAGCTCTGCAACCTGTCTCTGAGTCAGGCCCTTGTTTTTCCTGGCCTTCCGCAAGGTCTCTGCGATGTTCATGTCGCCTCGTTCGTGCGCGTCGTGGTCGGTGCTCAATCGTATGTCCTTGATTTTCATGGTGGTGTAATTGTTTGCACCTTGAGGGGTAGATTCTCAGGTGGGACCGGGTGTAATGTGTTACACCTCAATGCGTCACTCGTAGTACTTGACAGGGTTTTACCATGATCGACTGGACGTCGCTCTTCATCGAACTGAATCAGGGGTTTGGGGAGCAATGGAACCAAAAACCAACGTAAGCCCTACCACCTGCGCTCGGTGCCTTCTTCCCAGGCATCCGCCTCGATGAAGCAGTTGCGCATGTCGGCTTCCTGGCTGATCTCGGTCAGCAGGTCGTGCACGGTCTTGTCCAGCTCGTCGTCGCTTCGATACGAAATGGCCAACTCGTAGTGGCCCGACTCCAGCCGTTTCATGCCGTAGGGTTCCAGGCAGTAGCGCTCGATGTTCTCCTTGGCCCGTTTCCGGCCGCGCACGAACTTGCTGTTATTCACCACCGCCAGGCGCAGGGTGACGGTGGCCACCCGCTCGACAGCGGGCGGCTCTGCCGGCGATGACGACGAGGCCGTGATCTGCTGATCGCGTGACCGGGCGCTCTTCTGGTATGCGCCGATCTCGACACCCCGGTGGCGCAGGTAGCTGTACAGTGTGCTCTTGGAGATGTGTAGCTTCTCGCCGATGGCGCTGACGCTCAGGCGACCCTCGCGGTACAGCGTTTGCGCCGCCATGGCGGTGGCCTCGGCCTTGGCGGGCAGACCCTTGGGACGGCCACCGATCCGGCCCCGCGACCGTGCGGCCGACAGGCCCGCCTGAGTCCGCTCGCGGATCAGCTCGCGCTCGAACTCGGCCAGCGAGGCGAACAGGTTGAACACCAGGCGGCCTTGGGCATGGGTGGTGTCGATGGGGTCATTCAGGCTCTGCAAGCCGACCTTACGCTCTGCCAGCTCGCCGACCAGCTCGACCAGGTGCTTGAGCGAGCGCCCGAGGCGATCCAGTTTCCAGATCACCACGGCATCACCCGGACGCACGTTGGCCAGCAGTTTGTCCAGTTCCGGACGGGCGCTTTTCGCGCCGCTGGCGATGTCTTGGTAGATGCGTTCGCACCCGGCCTGTTTCAGGGCATCGACTTGTAGGTCGGCTTTCTGATCCCGAGTGCTCACTCGCGCATAACCGATCTTCATCAAAAGTACCGTTTACTCGACTACGTTAGTAATAGTTGAACTTTGATAAAGCGTACCAGTTATTTGAACCGTAGCGTGGGGAGCTTAACGAACCGAGCCATTCCTCGATAGAGTTCGGCAAAACCTTGGTTTTCCCGAACTAACCAGACGCCACAAGGGTTTGCGGGCAGGCGCTGGGCTTAAGTGCACTTTCTGTTCCGTTGCTCCCCAAACCCCGATATCACCCAGGTCGACAAACTGCTGCACGGTAACGAGAACGTCGTCTGCGCCGATGCCGGCTACACCGGCGTCGAAAAGCGCCCCGAACATGCGGGCCGCGAAGTGATCTGGCAGGTCGCAGCACGCCGCAGCACCTACAAGAAGCTCGATAAACGCAGCGCCCTGTACAAAGCCAAGCGCAAGATCGAGAAGGCCAAGGCACAAGTGCGAGCGAAGGTCGAGCACCCGTTTCGAGTGATCAAGCGCCAGTTCGGTTACGTGAAGGTGCGCTTCCGTGGCCTGGCCAAGAACACCGCTCAGCTGGTGACGCTGTTCGCGCTGTCGAACCTATGGATGGCGCGCCGACATTTGCTGACTACCGCAGGAAAGGTGCACCTGTAATGCGGAAAATGGCTGCTGCGAGGTGCTCGCGGCGGCCAAAAACGGAGAACTGAGCGGGTTACCTGGTCGATTTTGATCGACGGCCCGCTTTCAAAAGCAGCAAGGGCTGAAGTCGACCGGAAATACAGGGTTACTTCAGACCTTCCCTTATTGAGATAGGACGGCCGTTTATTATTCAGCTGTGGTCACTGGCCGTTTCCTATCATTGCTGCCGAAAACTAACCGGAGCATGAGTAACTCATTACGATTCTGAAAGGTTGCCCGGCCTATGCCGGGCAACGCAACAACTCAGCTTTCGTCCAACCCCCATATCCAGTGGGCATCGATCAACAGCGACAGATGGGTGCGCAGCGTATCCGCGTGGGCCTGCAGGGCGCTGGTAGACGATGCGACGGCTTGCCGGCGAGCCAGCAACAACGACTGCAGATCCACCTCGCCCAGTTCGTAGGCACGCTGCATCTGTGCTTCGTTCTGGGTCATGGCAGCGGCGCCATCCTTCGCGATCAGGTAGCTCTCGTAAGCACCTGAAGCCAGTTCGACGTCACGGGCAATCCCGGCTTCCAGCTCGCGTTTGGCCAGGTCGACATCCTCGCGAGCCGCATTCTCCTGGGCCAGCGCCTGGCTGTAGCGAGCACTGCGCGACCCGCTGGGGATCGGCATGCTGAAGCTGACACCGTAGATGCGCTCACGGTTGCCCTGCTCGGAGGCGGTGAATACCCCCAACGTAGGATCCGGCACCCTGTCAGCCTTCGCCCGGGCCGATTGCCCCTGATTTCTCAGCAGAGAGGCTTCGACCCGACGCAGCACATCGCTTTCGGCCAGGATCCGCTCGCGCCAGGTGTCGTACTGACCGAGTTCGGCCGAAGGAATGGGCAGATCAACCACTTTGCGCTCGATGCCAGGGAAGCGCCGCGACAGTGTTGCCCAGCTCGCAGCGGCTTTTATCTTGGCTTCGTTGCCTTGTCGCAGTTGCTCGGCCACTTCCGCCTTGACCAGGCTTACATCCAGCTTAGAGGCGTCACCCGCACGGTTGCGTTTTTCCGCCGCCGCCAGGCTTTCCTTGGCTGAGGCCAGGCCTTTATTGGCGATGGTGAGCGCGTGCTCCGACACCAGCCAATCCAGCCACAGGGTCATCAGTTCCCGCGCGGCTTCATGACGGACTTCGCCATAGGTGGCATCTGCCAATCGCAGCGTTGCCGAACTGATGTCCTGGTCGGCACTGGCCTTGCCAGGCAGGCGCACCGTGCGCTCGATACCCACGTTCCATTCGTTGTAGTTGGGGCCAGCGTCGGTACGCCGTTGCTGGCCGATTGCCGTGGCCGTCCATTCATAAGGCGAACGCCGGATGATGCCAGCCTCCAGCATGGCGGCATCCATGCTGGAGCGTGCCGAGGCCACGCGGGGATCGGCGTTGAGCAGCGACACCACCAGCGGCTTGGGCAGAATGTTTGCCGGAGCGGCAGGTTGCGCCACGGCCGTGCCACACACACTGATCAGCAGAGCCAGGGGAACAAGGCGCTTCATCACACGAACTCCCCAAAGTTACTGACCTGGACCGTCCAATAGCGCAGCCCGGTATTTGGAAACTCCTCCTTGAGGGATTGCAGCACCTCCGTGAGTTGCTGCCGTTCCACCACGAGTTGGATCTGCACAGCCTTGGCCCGCCCCATGACACGCTCCATCGGATTGAGTGCCGCGGTGGACAGCCCGTGCGCCGCAACCGGTGTGCTGGTGAAGATCTGGTTCCCCGTCACGACCAGGAGGTGGTCGATGAGCTTCTCCTCCAAGCTTGGGGTGCAGAGCAGCGTCAACCAGGTATCAGGCATCTTTGGCCTCCTTTTTCGCGTGGGCGAATCGCAGATAGAGAATCGGGAGCAACATGAGGGTGAGCGCGGTGACGGTGATCAAACCGCCGATCACCACGATGGCCAACGGCCGCTGGATCTCGGAGCCGGGCCCGGTAGCGAACAACAGTGGGACCAGACCGAAGGCGGTGATCGAGGCGGTCATCAGTACCGGGCGTAACCGGCGACGGGCACCCTGGAGCACCACTTCCCGCAGTGGCAGGCCTTCGCCATGCAACTGGTTGAAGTAACTGACCAGCACGATGCCGTTGAGCACCGCGATACCCAACAAAGCGATGAACCCCACCGACGCTGGCACCGAGAGGTACTCGCCAGTGACCCACAGCGCGACGATGCCGCCCACCAGGGCGAAGGGGATGTTGCTGAGGATAAGCAACGCCTGGCGCACGGAGCCGAAGGTCGAGAACAGCAGGACGAAGATCAGACCAAGCGCCACGGGAACGACGATGGACAGCCGGGCAGCCGCACGCTGCTGGTTCTCGAACTGGCCGCCCCAGCTGATGCGATAGCCGTTGGGCAGTTCCACCTGCTGAGCCACCAGCGCCTTGGCCTCCTCGACGAAGCCGACCAGGTCACGACCGCTGACGTTGGCGATCACCACGCTGTAGCGGCTGCCCATTTCCCGGTCGATCTTCACCGGGCCATCGGCACGCTCCAGTCTCGCCACGCTGCTCAGCGGAATGGTCTGGCCATCCGGCGTGGTGATCCGCACCGCGTTGAAGTCCGCCGGCGACGTGCGCACCGACTCGTCCGAGCGAATGAGGATCGGCGTGCGCTGGTTGCCTTCGATCACCAGGCCGGCCTGCTGGCCTTCGATCTGCACGCGCAGTGCATCCTGGATGGCCTCGACGCTCAGGCCGAAACGGCCAGCCTGCAGCCGGTCGATCTCCACGCGCAGATACTGCACACCGTCGTTCTGCACGGTGTAGACGTCCTGGTTGCCCTGCACAGTCTTGAGCAGCGACTCGATCTTGCCGCCCAGTTGGCTCAGGGTGCCCAGGTCAGGGCCATAGATCTTCACGGCGAGGTCGCCGCGCACACCGATGATCATCTCGGAGACGCGCATCTCGATGGGCTGGGTAAAGCTGTAGCCGATACCCGGCATTGGATCGAGCACCTTGCGGACCTCGTCCATCAGCTCTTCCTTGGTGTCCATCCGCCATTCGCTCATGGGCTTGAGCAGCAGGTAGGTATCGGTCTGGTTCAGGCCCATGGGATCAAGACCGATCTCGTCGGAACCGGCCCGCGCCACGATGCCCCGGATCTCCGGGACCGCTGCCATCAGCGCGGTCTGGATCTTCTTGTCCAGCTCGGCCGTCTGTTCGAGGCTGACCGATGGCAGTTTCTCGATACCCACGATCAGGTCGCCTTCATCCATGGTCGGCATGAAGGTCTTGCCCACCTGGGTGTAGACCAGGCCAGCGACGACCAACATGGCGCCAGCGATGATCGCGATCAGTTTCTGCCGGCCAAGCCCCCACTCCAGCACCGGGCCATAGATGCCCAGCAGCTTGCGGGCAAGCCAGGGGTCTTCGTGCTTGACCTCGCGCAGCAGGTAGGAGGACAGCACGGGGATCACGGTCAGCGACAGCAGCAACGATCCCGCCAGAGCGAAGACGATGGTCAGCGCCACCGGGACGAAGAACTTGCCTTCGAGGTCCTGCAGGGTGAGCAGCGGCAGGAACACCGTGATGATGATCAGGATGCCGGACGTCACCGGTACCGCGACCTCGCGCACCGCCCGGTAGATGATGTGCAGACGCGGCAGCTTGCCACCGGAAGGATCGGTGGCCAGACGCTGGACGATGTTCTCGACCACCACCACCGCGGCATCCACCAACATGCCGATGGCAATGGCCAGCCCTCCCAGACTCATCAGGTTGGCGGACATGCCGACGAAGCGCATCAGGATGAAGGTGATCAACGCCGCCAGCGGAAGTACCAGGGCAACCGTCAGCGCTGCGCGAACGTTGCCGAGGAACAGGGCCAGCAACACGATGACCAACACGGTGGCCTCGATCAGCGCCTTGGACACAGCCCCTACCGCTTTATCGACCAGCGACGAGCGATCGTAGAAGCTGGTGATGGTGATGCCTTTCGGTAGTGTGGCCTCCAGTTCCTTGAGCTTCAGTTGCACACCGGCGACCACTTGGCGGGCGTTGGCGCCAGCCAGGCCGAGCACCAGGCCTTGCACAGCCTCGCCCTTGCCATCCTGGGTCACCACGCCGTAGCGGGTCAGGGTGCCAAGGCGAACCTCGGCCAGGTCGCCAACCCGCACCGGGCTGGAGCTGTTGGAATTGACCACAACGGCCCGCAGGTCATCCAGGGTGCGGATGCTGCCCTCGCTGCGTACCAGCAGGACTTCGTCACCTTCACCCAGTCGGCCGGCACCGTCGTTACGGTTGTTGGTGTTGACCGCGTTGGTCAGCTGCTCAAGGCTCACGCCGCTGGCAGCCATGCGGATGGGATCTGGCAGTACCTCGAAGGTCCTGACCTGGCCACCGAGGGAGTTCACATCCGCCACGCCAGGTACGGTACGCAGCGCCGGCCGGATCACCCAGTCGAGCAGGCTGCGACGTTCGACCAGAGACAAGGTTGTACCGTCCACCGTGAACATAAACATCTCGCCCAGCGGTGTGGTGATCGGCGCCATGCCGCCACTGATGCCGTCCGGCAGGCTGTCGCTCAGGTTGCCGAGACGCTCGGAAACCTGTTGCCGCGCCCAGTAGATGTCAGTGCCATCCTGAAAATCGATGGTGACATCGACCAGGCCGTACTTGGTGACCGAGCGCAGGATCTTGGTCTTGGGAATACCGAGCATTTCCACTTCGATCGGCACGGCAATCCGGCTTTCAACTTCTTCCGGGGTCATCCCCGGTGCCTTCATGATCACCTTGACCTGGGTGCTGGCCACATCAGGGAAGGCATCGATGGGCAGCCCACGGTAGGCATACCAGCCCGCGCCGGTCAGCAACAGCGTCGCCAGCACCATGAACAGGCGCTGGGACAAAGAGAATTGGATAAGACGGCTCAGCATCACTCACCGTCCTCTTCAAGCCAGGCGCCTTTCAGCGCAATCACGCCGGCGACGGCAACCTGGTCCTGTTCGCTGATGTTGCCCTGGACACGGACCAGTTGCCCCGCGCTGGCTTCGACCTTGACCGGGCGGGCTTCAAAACCGTCGGGCGTGCGGACGAACACCACGGAGTCGGTCTTGTTGCGAGCGACGGCAGACAGAGGGATGTCCCAGGATTTGCCAGCGGCCTGAACCGGGATCTCCACGGTGACGAGCTCGCCGGGACGCAGGGCGCCGTTGGCATTTTCGATTTCGGCGCGCAGCACCACGAACTGGCTGGTAGCCGAGAGGGTCGGGCTCAGGTTGATGACACGCCCATTAATGCCCTTGTCGACCACCGTTACGCCCGCGCCCGGCTGAATGCCAATACTGGCCGCGGCCGGAATCTGCACGTCCAGCCACAGCGCATCGACCTGGGTGATGTTCAGCAGCGACGTGGCACCGTCGACCCGCTGGCCGGGCCGGACCGAGATGTTGCTGACAATGCCGTCCTGAACGGCGCTGAGGGTGATCCTGTCGGAAGGAATCCCGGAGCGGATGACCTGCTCGATCATGGCCGGGGTCATTCCCGCCAGGGCCAGTTCGGCCTTGGTCTGCACCAGAGTCGCTTCCGCTTCCTTCAGCGTTGCCTGGGCTTCCTGCGCCCGACGCTGCGGAATGATGCCCTCATCGAACAGCTTCTGTTCCCGGGTGTAGGCCTGCCGGGCCAGCGTGGCGCGGGCAGATGCCTGCAACAGCTGGAGCTGGAGCTGGCTCATCGCCGGACTGGACAGGCGCACGACCGGCTCGCCTTTGCGAACGGCCTGGTACTCGCCCACCAGCAGTTGCACCACCACACCTTCAAGTGGGGAACTGACGATCTGCTCCGCTTTCGGAGGCACGACAACCTGGCCGGGATATCGCGTGCTGACCGTCTGTTTCATGCTTTGCACAGCAGACGTCTTGATACCCAGCGCTTGAATCTGTTCATTGGCGACAGAGAACTTCTCAGCACTCATGGCAGGCCCTGAAATAATAAAAGCGATGGCGAAAGAGAGCCCCTTTACACTGCGCAGATAATGTTCGTTATTCATCGAAAGTTCCCCGTGAAGCGCCATGACATGGGCATGCTTTAGACCTGTCTTTGAGGATTTTTAAATCGCAAGGCGAGCGCGGTCGCAGGACACACATGAGTAACCCACTCGTCTGCTGCACCCTTTGCATGGAAGGAGATTGTCGTAGACTCCTCTACAGGTTCGATTCTAGAGGGGGGTGACTATCAGGAACGTTACCGCTGAATTACAAATTTGAAGGATTCCACCTCCCTCCTGATTTTCGTTTTAAGATTGATTCATCGATGATCACCATGCTGGTTCGGTGCATGAGGCAATGACACGGCGGCCGCGAAAACTGAGTGCAACACCTGACCTTTCCGGTACCGTGCTGCCCCTATGTCCTATTCCGAACTCAGCGTTGAAGAACGCGCCACCATTCAAATCGGCCGTGCCCAAGGGTTCAGCCTACGCAAGATTGCTTGCTTGATCACCCGATCCCCTTCGACCATCAGTCGCGAGCTGCGCCGCAATCGAGATGCCTGTGGCAGCTACTCGGCCCGCGTGGCCCAGCAGCAGATGCAGGCCCGCCGCCAACGCTGTCGACCGAAACGAAAGCTGTTGCCGGGTAGCGAGCGCTTCAAGTTGGTGGCCCACATGCTGCGTAAGCGTTTGTCTCCCGAGCAGATTGCCGGCAAGCTGCGCAGCATGACCATACCCAACCTCAGAGACGCCTACGTCTGTCGTGAGACGATCTATAACGCGATCTATGCCTTGCCGGTCGGCGAGTTGCGCAAGGAGCTGATCGTCTGCCTGCGCCAAGGCAAGACGACGCGCCGGCCGCGCTCTGGTGGCGTGGATCGGCGCGGCCAGATCCCTGAAATGGTCAGCATTCATGTGCGCCCGCCAGAGATCGAAGACCGGCTGATGCCGGGGCATTGGGAGGGCGACCTGATCAAGGGTAAGGCCAACGCCTCGTCGGTAGGCACGTTGGTGGAGCGCACCAGTGGCTACCTGATGCTGGTGAAGATGAACGACGCAACGGCGACCTCGGCGATGGAGGGCTTCAGTGCAGCGCTTAATGGCATGCCGCTGGCGATGCGCAAGAGTATGACCTACGACCAGGGCCGGGAGATGGCGCGACATGCCGAGATCACCCAAAGAACCGGCGTGGCGATCTACTTCTGCGACCCGCACAGCCCCTGGCAGCGCGGCAGCAACGAAAACATCAACGGCCTGATTCGCCAGTACTTGCCCAAGGGGACTGACTTGTCGGTACACAGCCAAGAGCAATTGAATGCCATCGCCTTGGAACTGAATATGCGCCCCCGTAAACGCTTTGATTTCAAGTGCCCGATCGAAGTCATGGGCGAGGTGATGCAGGAAGCCTTGGTTATGCGGCATGATGCTCCAGCTTTAATTCAATAACCGTGTTGCACTCAGCTCCTGCAACCGCCCACTTCAAGAAATAAATGAATATTTTTTTATTTGACACCCGAATACTTTTTTAATTTGAGATAAACAAATAATGCGTGTTCTAGTAGTGGAAGACGAAGCCAAAACTGCCGAATATCTTCAGCAAGGGCTTACCGAAAGTGGCTATATCGTTGACCGGGCAAGTAATGGTGTCGATGCGCTGCACCTGTTCCAGCACAACACCTACGGCCTGGTCATCCTGGATGTGAACCTGCCCAAGGTGGACGGCTGGGACGTGCTCGACACGATCCGCAAGACCAGTCGGGTTCGCATCATCATGCTGACCGGTCGTGGCCGCCTGCACGACAAGCTGAAGGGCCTGGACGGCGGCGCCGACGACTATCTAGTGAAGCCGTTCGAGTTTCCGGAACTGCTTGCCCGCATCCGCTCGCTGCAGCGGCGTGGCGACAAGGTGGTGGACCACCCGACCTTGCGGGTCGCAGACCTTGAGCTGGATCCGGGTCGCCACCGCGCGTTCCGGGGTGACCTGCGCGTCGAGCTGACTACCAAGGAATTCGCCCTGTTGCGCCTGCTCATGAGCCACCCAGGGGAAGCCCTGACCCGCTCGCAGATCATTTCCCTGGTCTGGGACATGAACTTCGACTGCGATACCAACGTGATCGACGTGGCGATCCGGCGCCTGCGCGCCAAGATCGACGATCCGTTCGAGAACAAACTTATCCACACCCTGCGCGGTGTGGGCTATGTGATCGAGGAGCGTTCATGAAGCGCTTCAGCCTGGCCGCCAGGTTGGGACTCAAAGTCGGCTTGATGAGCGTGATACTGCTGGTGCTGCTCTCTATCGTGGGCTACCTGATGCTCGGCCAGGCGCTGGAGCGCACGGCGCAAAGCAGCCTGATCACCAAGATGGGTGGCATGGCCCATAACCTATCGACCGTCGCGGATCTGTCCGAGGTCACCGCAGACTCCCACCAGTTGGTCGACCTTGCGATGGGCCACAACAACCTGTTCGTCAGCATTTTCGATACGGCAAACAGCCGAATCCCCCTGCTGACCATCGGCTCGAAAAAGATAACCACCGAACTCACCAGCTTTCCTGCCAACGATCAAGTGGAGTTCTACGAGTGGAACAACGAACTGGGCATGCCCATGCTCAGCGTTTCCCAGCTCATGCGTCTGGCTGACGGTACCCAGGTCGGTGTGTACATGACCGTGGATGAATCCTCCGATGCCGAATTGCTCCGGGCGATGCTGAGCTGGGCCCTGATGGCGTCACCCTTCATCCTGGCGCTGATCATGGTCGTGGCCTGGTGGACGGTACGCCGGGGCTTGCTGCCGCTTACGCGCTTTCTGAAAGTCGCGTCGAAGATCTCCACCGACAACATGCAGCATCGGCTGCCTACCGACCGCTTGCCGATCGAACTGCTGGAGCTCGCGGACGGCATCAACTTTATGCTGCACCGCCTGGACGGTGGCGTGCAGCAGCTATCGCAGTTCTCGGACGACCTGTCCCACGAGTTGCGTGCTCCGCTCACTAACCTGATGGGCAAAGCACAGGTGGCCCTGTCACGACCACGCAGCTCGGAGGAGTACCGTGAGGTGCTGGAATCCTGCGCCGAGGAGCTGGATCGCATGAAAAGCATGGTGGCCGACATGCTTTTCCTGGCACATGTCAGCCAGCCTGCAGCCTTGGTGCAATTCGAGACGGTGGCACTGGTCGACGAGGTGCAGAGGGTCAGTGACTTGTTCAGCCTGAGTGCCGAAGAGAGCGGCGTTCGGCTCGATGTGTCAGGCAGTGTCGATGTGATCCAAGGCAATCGCCTGATGATTCAACGGGCAGTGTCCAATTTGCTCTCCAACGCCATTCGCTACTGCCCACAAGGGCAGGCTGTAGTGGTGAAGGTTCACCGTGAGCAGGAGCACATCAGGCTCAGCGTAGGCAATCCAGGCCAAGGTATTCCGGAAGAGCACCTGCCTCATCTGTTCGAACGCTTCTATCGGGTCGACAAAGGGCGTGCGCGCAGCGAGGGAGGCACAGGCCTCGGGCTTGCCATCGTGCGATCGATCATGAGCCTGCACCAAGGCGTGGCGAAGGTAGAAATAACGGGCTCGGGCTTTACCTGGTTCCACCTGAGTTTTCCGGTGAACCGTCTCTGAGCCCAAGGCGTCTTTCAACATTGTAATTCGCGCCTCACGTTGTCGTCAGAGACGCTTCTTTAAGCTTCAGGGGTATCGAAAATCTCACGATCCATTGAGATCCAAACCCCTGGAGTTTCTGAAAATGCGACTGACCCAAGCGCTTCTCATCGGTGTACTGGCTGTTGGTGTGACGACACCGGTATTTGCCGAAGATGGCTACGACCGCTCGATCGAATTCAACAAGAAATTCCGCGAGGACCAGAAACGCCTCTGGGGTGAAAAAGACACCGCAGACAAAGCCAAACCGGCAGAGACCAAAGAAAAGGAAAACGCTAAAAGCCCATCCTAGGCTCATGGATGTGCTGTTTCTCTACTTCCTCCTTCCCCCTCGATCTTGAGGCAGGCGCTTGACCGCCTGCCCCGGATCACCCTCAAGCGGCATCCTCCTCAACGCATCGACAGCTGGACCGCCAGCCCCGCCAGTGCACTCATCACCAGCACCTGGATCACACCGCGCTTGAAGTAGAACAGGGCAATAGCGGCGGCCGCGGCGATAAGTGCGGAGGCCCACTCGAATCCTCCCCCAAAGCCGTTGGGCCAGAGCACGTGGTAACCGAAGAACAACGCCAGATTCAGGATCACACCTACCACGGCGGCGGTGATCCCGGTCAGCGGCGCTGTGAACTTCAGTTCGTTGTGCGTCGACTCCACCAGCGGACCGCCGGCAAGGATGAACAGGAACGAGGGCAGGAAGGTGAACCAGGTGACCAGCACAGCCGCCACCGCGCCCGCCAGGAACGGATGGTCGGTGCCGAACATCGGGTGGATGTAGCTGCCAATGAAGCCGACGAAAGTCACCACCATGATCAACGGCCCCGGCGTTGTTTCCCCCAGGGCCAGGCCGTCGATCATCTGCGTGGGCGACAGCCAGCCGTAGTGACCGACCGCACCTTGGTAGACATAGGGCAACACCGCGTAGGCACCGCCGAAGGTGAGCAACGCAGCCTTGGTGAAGAACCACCCCATCTGGGTCAGAGTGCCTTGCCAGCCGAAGATGACGGTCAGCAACCCCATGGGGAGCATCCATAGCGCCGCACCGATCAGGATCAGCTTGAGCAGATAGCTCCAGCGGAAACGGGCATGCGCGGGTGGCGGTGTATCGTCATCGATCAGCGCAGGCCCGTAACTGGCCTTCCCGGAGCCATGCTTGCCAGCGGTCACGAACTTGTCCGGCAGCACTTTTCCGCCGATGTAGCCCAGCACGGCAGCGGCCAGAACGATCAGCGGGAACGGGACGTTCAGGGCAAAAATGGCGACGAAGGATGCTGCGGCGATCGCCCATAGCCAGCCATTCTTCAATGCCCGGGAACCGATGCGGTGCGCCGCATGAACGACGATCGCGGTGACCGCCGGCTTGATGCCATAGAAGATCCCGGCAACCACCGGAACGTTGCCGAACTCGATATAGACCCACGACAGCCCGATCAGGATGAACAGCGACGGCAGCACGAACAGCCCGCCAGCAATCACCCCGCCCCAGGTCCGGTGCATCAACCAACCGATGTAGGTCGCGAGCTGCTGGGCCTCGGGCCCGGGCAGCAACATGCAGTAGTTCAGGGCATGCAGAAAGCGCTTCTCGCTGATCCAGCGGCGACGCTCCACCAACTCCTGGTGGAGGATGGAGATCTGTCCTGCCGGCCCGCCAAAGCTGATGAAGCCGATCTTCAGCCAGAACAGCAACGCTTCGAACAAGCCCACCGGGGTCGCTGGCTTGAGGGGGGCTTCGCCCGTGGCCAGCGTCGTCGTTTCAGCCATGACCGTTTTCCTCGTTGGCAAAGGCCGCCAGCAGCCCGTCGAAGATGCCGTTTGCCGCTGCCATCAGTTGGTTGTCATCGGTAATGCTCTCGCGCAGGCCCGCCAGGACACGCTCGATGCCGGACGCTTCCGCAGGCTGGCTGCCACCGACATCGAGGTAGTGAACCAGCGCGGCGATGCGTGAAAGGCCTGGAGCCTGCAGCACGAAGCTGTCGATCAGGGTTTCGAAGGTGACGCGGTGCCCGACATGGCTGAACGCGGCGCCATCGAAGTCAAAGCCCAGTGCATCGGCGGGGCAGTCGCTCGGGGATTCCAGCCAGAGGATTTCCGCGCCGCTGTCGATGAAGCGCTGGATGAGCCAGGCACAGGCCAGCCGGTCGACCCAGGGACGTCGACGGGTTGCCCAGCGACGCCCCTGGTAATGACTGTGGTCCAGCAGCGTGACGGGATGATCCTGAATGTGCGGTTCATCAGGTGAGAGGGCACGGCTGATTGCCGTCTCCAGCGCTTCCAGCGCGGTCTCCGTCTGCTGCTTCGCAACGCCGGGGAAGAAGTCGATCAGGGCCAACTGGGCGAAGCTCTTGCGCAGTTTTCTGACCTGGCGAGCGACCTGCAGGGCGTTCTCGGGAAGCAGTCCCTCCCTGCACGCGGCGACTTCGTCGCGCAGCTTGCTGTACTCCTCACTCCGGTCGAACAGGCCGGCGAAGCGAGTTTCTTCGTCCGGGAATGCCAGCAGAAACGCAGTGCCGCCGCTGACCGTCACATCGCGCTCCACGGACTCGAACGCCTCGCGGCCCGCGTCCTGCTCAGGCAACAGGTACACACCGTCGCGCAGCACGGCAGCGCCGCAAGCCTTCAACGCCCGCCAGGCACGCATACGTTCGGTCGCGTTGGCCGTGGGGAGTGCCAACACAAGAAGAAGCCAATTTTTCATGTAGAGAATCAAACATAAAATGTATGAATCTCTACTTTAGCTCTGTTCTCAGGAAAATGCACTGCCGGGATGAGGGTTCGATTCACTCACGTTGACCGTATCCCCCCAGGGGGGATACGCTAGAAACATGAATCACCCGCACTACCCGGAGGTAGCGCATGCTATCCGTTCTAAAAAATCGTACTTATCGACACCTCTTTCTGGCCCAGGTGATCGCCCTGGTGGGCACTGGTCTGGCGACGGTTGCCCTCGGGCTTCTGGCATTCGACCTGGCCGGCGCCCAGGCGGGAGCTGTATTGGGTACCGCGCTCGCCATCAAGATGGCGGCTTACATCGGCGTTGCACCGGTTGCCGCCGCGTTCGCCGAGCATCTGCCGCGCAAGGCGATGCTGGTCACCCTCGATCTGGTCAGGGCAGCGGTCGCGCTGATGCTGCCCTTCGTCACCGAGATCTGGCAGGTGTACGTGCTGATTTTCGTGCTGCAGTCGGCCTCTGCGGCGTTTACGCCAACCTTCCAGGCCACCATCCCTGACATCCTGCCGGATGAGCGCGAGTACACCCGGGCGCTTTCCCTTTCGCGCCTGGCCTATGACCTGGAAAGCGTGATCAGTCCGATGCTGGCCGCGCTGTTGCTTACGGTGGTCAGCTTCCACAGCCTGTTCGCGGGCACGGTGGTGGGCTTCCTGGTGTCCGCCGCGATGGTCGGTACCGTGGTGCTGCCCCTGGCGGCACGAGGACCCAAACGCAGCATCTATGAACGCACCACCAAGGGCATGCGGATTTTCCTGCGCACCCCGCGGCTGCGTGGCCTTCTTGCACTGAACCTGACGATCGCAGCCGCCAGCGCCATGGTCATCGTCAACACCGTGGTACTGGTGCAATCCAAGTTCGCGCTGCCCCAGAGCTCTACCGCCATGGCCTTGATGGCCTTCGGCGGTGGCTCGATGGTGGTCGCCCTGATGCTGCCCAAGCTGCTGGAACGACTGGACGATCGCAAGGCGATGCTGGCCGGCGGTGCCGTGCTGGTAGCCGGTTTGATCCTGGGTACCTTCGTCTCCAGTTACCCGGCGCTGATCCTGTTGTGGCTGGTGTTGGGTGCCGGCTACTCCCTGGCACAGACACCGTCCGGACGCATTCTGCGGCGCTCGTCCTCAGCCCAGGATCGACCTGCGCTGTTCGCCGCCCAGTTCGCCCTTTCACACGCCTGCTGGCTGATCACCTACCCGCTCGCGGGATGGTTGGGGGCAAGCGTCAGCCTGACGGCTTCGTTCATCGGACTGAGTCTGGTTGCCGCCGTAGCCTGGCTGGTGAGCAAGCGGATCTGGCGCCCGGAGTATGAGGAAGACGTGGTAGCGCACAATCACGATGACCTGCCGGAAGACCACCCGCACGTGGCCAACGGCAATGCGCATGCGCACTCGTTCGTCATCGATGACGATCACCGGAAATGGCCAAAGCCATAAAGCCCGCGTTGCACGGGTTCTATCGATGATCTTCGCGTAATCCAGAAAGAAACAGGGCCGCTTTAGCGGCCCTGTTTGCATCACTCGTGCGAGTGGCCGTGACCCGCATCGCCAGACTTCGATTCGGTATCAGTACCACCGCAGGCAGCCAACAGGCCGAGGAAGCTCAGCACAACGAGCGATTTGAGGATTTTGGTAGTCATCTTCAGCTATTCCAATTGAGATCAAAAAGTCGGGGCGAACAACAGGTTCGCCCCGGCGGGATTACTTCTTCACGTTCAGGTAGTCGCCAGTCGTGTTCAGCACGATGGTGACATCGGCGTTGGTGCGGTTACGCCAGAACCAGCCATGGGTGCCATCGAACAGCGCGGTCAGGTCGCCCTTGTCGCCTTTCACCTGACGCCCTTTGCTGTAGCTGTGGAAATCGCCTTGGGCGGCGTTGTAGATCTCACCGTGGGTGTCGTGGTTGACCGGGCCGGATGCGGTCCATTCATAGCTCACAGTGCTGCCCTTGAGCATTTCCAGCTTGATCTCCCGACCTTCGCCTGGCGTCAGGGTTACGGTGACCTGATCGGACTTGGCGTTGGCAGCAGGTTTGCTGGATACGGGAGCCGCGGGCTGAGGGGCTGCTGCCACTTGCTGTACGGGTGGCGCTACCGGTGCAGGTGCCGGTGCAGCAGCAACGACAGGAGCTGGGGCCGGAGCAGCTGCCGCTTTCGACGCAGCCTCGTCAGCCAAAGCCTCGGCAGCGAGGGTGATCTTGATCTCGCCCATTTGCGTCAGGCCCATGGCGCGGCCCAGGCCGGTCGGGTCGACCGCGTATTCCGAAGGCATCACCACGGTGACCAGCAGGCCCATGGCGACAGCCAGGGCAATGACGGTGGAACGAACGAGTTGGCGGCTGCTCGGCAATTCGCTTGCCGATGGGAGTGGAGAATTGAACATGATCAGGAGTCCTTAAGCGGTCAGAAACAGGCCGGAGATCTGGTAACCCATCAACAGGAAACCAGCACTCATCATTGCGACGTTGGCGGTATAGGCATGACGCCAGAAGCTTGGGGTCTGCCTCCAGAAGCCCATCAGGATCAGAATGGCGCTCAACGCCATCAGCTGACCGATCTCCACCCCTACGTTGAAGGCGATCAGGTTGGGGATCAGCCCATCGGGAGAGATCTCGTATTCCTGGATCTTGGTTGCCAGGCCGAAGCCGTGCAGCAGGCCGAAAATCAGCGTGGCGGCCTTGGTGTTCGGCTGATAGCCGAACCAGCGCTGGAAGGCGCCCAGGTTATCCAGGGCCTTGTACACCACCGAGAAACCGATGATTGCGTCGATGACGTACGAGCTGATGCTGACTTCCGTCAGCACGCCGATCAGCAGCGTCACCGAATGGCCGACCGCAAACAGCGTGACGTACAGGCCGACATCCTTCAGCCGGTAGAGGAAGAAGATGACGCCGAACAGGAACAGCAGATGGTCGTATCCCGTGACCATGTGCTTGGCGCCCATGTAGATGAAGGGGATCAGCATGACCCCGGTGCTTTCCTGGATGAAGCCCTTGTCACCCTCGGCCACGGCATGGGCCAGAGCTTCTGGCATGCCGATGAACAGCGAGGCGACGAGCAGGAACAGCAGATACAACAGGTGGCGTGAACGCATGGCGAACAGGCCCCCACCCTTTAGGGAGTGCGAATGCATGGATCAATCCTTTCTTGCAGTGATTGTTGGCCGCAGAGCGGCCTTGGTCAGGAAGCAAGCACAGGACGGGGTGGGCGTTCGATACGGAAGATGGGGGGCCAAGGCACGGAATCGCCCAGCATGGCCAGGTGTACCGAGGCTTCGAAATGACTGGAGAAGTGGATTGCAGCTGGTATCTGAGGCGTTTCGTGCTGGTGATCGGGCGTCAGGGGGGAGTGGTAGTGATCAGAGCACTGCGCACAACTCAGGGACGAGTCGTGGGAGTGATCATGAGTCAGGCTCTGGGCGCTCTTTGCCGTGATTTGCGAGAGGACGGAAAGTGAATAGGCATGACCGGTCCAGGCCAGCAGAAAGGCCATTGCCAAAGCCACGATCATGGTCGCTGAAAGAAAACGACGAGACATCCCAATGCTTATCCGGTTGAAACACGGTGTGAAATAGCGCGTTTGACCCAACCCCCCCAGGGGGATAGCATGCAGAGCGTAAAGTATCGCCGTCTGAGACTCAAGTCATGTCAGAACACGTTCACGACCAACCGCATGGTCACGCTCATACCCACCAGACTCACGACGCCATCATCAAACGCCTCAAGCGAGCGGACGGCCACCTGCGCAGCATCATCACCATGATCGATGAAGGACGTGAATGCGTGGACATCGCCCAGCAGCTCCATGCTGTTGAAAAGGCCGTGTGCCAGGCGAAGCGGACACTGATCCAGGACCACATCGACCATTGCCTGGAAGACTCGGTGACAGCCCTGAGCAAGGGCGACCGTTCGGCACTGGACGAATTCAAGCAAATCACCAAATACCTGTAGGCACGGTGCTCGGTTGTTGAATGTTTGAGTACGGCGGTTACCTCGGCCTGTTTCTGGCTGCATTCGGCGCGGCAACCCTGCTGCCCATGCAATCGGAGGCAGTGCTGGGCGGACTGCTGATATCCGAGCGTTTTTCCACAGCCATCCTGCTGGTGGTGGCCACCACAGGCAACGTACTCGGATCGGTTGTGAACTGGCTGCTGGGACGAGGTATCGAGGCTTATCGCGAAAAGCGCTGGTTTCCGGTAAAGCAAGCGGCCTTCGAAAAAGCCAAAGCCTCCTATGAACGTTACGGGTACTGGTCGCTGCTGCTCAGTTGGGTACCCATCATTGGAGACCCGCTAACCGTGATCGCCGGCGTGATGAAAGAGCCGCTCTGGCGGTTCGTCCTGATCGTCACGCTCGCCAAGGGCGGACGGTATCTGGTCCTTGCGATTCTCATCCTGGAGAACCTGAGTTGAGCGCGTACGAATCACCACCTTCGCGGGTTGAACGACACAACGGACAGGACCTCATCAAGTGGATCGCCCTGCTCACGATGGTGCTCGACCACATGCGTCTGGCATGGCCATCACTGGATAACCTGTTCATTCTGGGACGCCTCTCGTTCCCGCTGTTTTGCCTGGCGATCGCCGTGAATGTCTGTCGAACGGAAGTTGGCGCGTTGTTCACTCGCAGCAATGGCCGCTACCTAAGGAAGGTCTGAAGTAACCCTGTATTTCCGGTCGACTTCAGCCCTTGCTGCTTTTGAAAGCGGGCCGTCGATCAAAATCGACCAGGTAACCCGCTCAGTTCTCCGTTTTTGGCCGCCGCGAGCACCTCGCAGCAGCCATTTTCCGCATTAGGGGGCATGCCGAGATAAGGCAAAAATTAGGACATTCGTTCTGTAACCTGCTGTATCTAAAGGATTAACTTTGAGAGGCGCTGCTCAGTAGTGGCGGCTAAATATTGATCAATTATCTATGCCGAGATAATTGCAGATAATTCCCGCCGTCCGTACCCAGCGCGAGTTCATAAGATTGGAGAAATGCCGAGTTAGAGGGCCTGCGAACAGCTTTGGTCGAGGCTTTGCGCTTCGACGCATAACGGCTGCTTAGTACTGGGGGCTCTCCCAGAAGCGACAAAGGCGGCCTCAACGAGACCGCCTCAAACCAAGTTTCATCACCGGTACACGCACCCGGGAGAGGAAGCTCTTGGGCAGGTTTCAATAATAACACCGATCAAAGCGTCACTGCCAAAGCCCTCTCGCACTGCCGAGTAGCCTTCAGATAGTGTTCATTCGCTCTCTCTCGAAGCTACGGTGCGGATGGTTCGAGACCATCATGCGCAAACTCGGGGCCAAGATGACATTATCAAATGGCCAATTATCCTGGAGGCAGTTATGGAAAGGCTCCGCGAAAAACTGGATTTGCCGAGAGGCCACTACTATCTGCACGTCGCCGTACTGGCGGGCCTGCCGGTGTCGTTGATCTCCGATTTGGCAAGCGAGTTGGAGCGATCGCCAGCGCAGATCGCGCAGTGGATCACTGCGTCCCCCGGCAGTGCCGTGATGTCTATACAGGCTGGTGAGGTGTTCTGTCGTCTTATCGAGATCCTCGATGCGCTATTGGAGCTGTACGATGGGGATCTAGGAGGTGCGCTCCACTGGCTAACGGCACCGAATGTCGTGCTGTCCAATGAGAGGCCGGTCGAGGGGGTTTGGGGAGCAACGGAACAGAAAGTGCACTTAAGCCCAGCGCCTGCCCGCAAACCCTTGTGGCGTCTGGTTAGTTCGGGAAAACCATCGTTTTGTCGAACCATTGCATCGCCCTTTGTGATTGGCGTATAAACACACAAACACCTATTAGCGGAGAACGCTATGAATACCATTCGCTGGAATGTCGCCGTCTCGGCCGACACCGACCAGTCGCTTCGGATGTTTCTGGCCAGCCAGGGCGGCGGCCGTAAGGGCGACCTGTCGCGCTTCATCGAAGAAGCGGTACGGGCACACATCCTGGAGCTGAGCGCTGAGCAGGCCAAGGCCGCTAACGCCCATCTGAGTGAGGCAGAATTGACCAACGCGGTTGACGAAGCGCTCGACTGGGCACGTAAGCGCTGATGCGGGTCGTGTTGGATACCAACATCCTGTTCAGCGCCCTGATCTCGCCACATGGCGCGCCCGATGCGATCTACCGTGCCTGGCGGGCGGCGCGTTTCGAGGTGGTGACCTCGCGGATGCAACTCGATGAAATTCGTCGAGCCAGCCGCTATCCCAAGCTTCAGGCCATCCTACAGCCCGCCAAGGTGGGCGCCATGATCAATAACCTGCAACGGGCTGTGGTACTGGAGCGCCTGACCATCGAGGTCGAAGCCGATGATCCGGATGACTCGTTTTTGCTGGCCATGGCCTTGGCGGGCGATGCGGACTACCTGGTAACCGGTGATCGCCGCGCCGGCCTGCTGCAACGCGGGCACATCGAACGCACGCGGATCGTCACGCCCGCCGTGTTCTGCGTCGAGGTGCTGTGATCAATGCCGGTCGGTTTTCTGACTCAAGAGCAACGCGACGGTTTTGGCCGCTATGTTGATTCGCCCAGCCGTGAAGAGCTGGAACGTTACTTCCACCTGAGCGATGAAGACCGTGAAGCCATCCAGGTGCTGCGGGGTAGCCATAACCGTCTGGGTTATGCCGTTCTGCTGACCACCGTCCGCTTCGTTGGCGTTCTGCCGGACAAGCCCGCCGCCGTGCCGGTGGAAGTCCTGCAGGTGCTTTGCCGACAACTGGCGATTCCAGACCCCGACTGCCTCCAGCGCTATAGCGATCATCGCCGCTGGATACATGCCACCGATATTCAGAACCGCTTTGGCTATCGTCATTTCACCGATCCGGGCATCGGCTTTCGCTTGAGCCGCTGGCTGTATGCCCTCTGCTGGACGGGCACCGACCGGCCGGGAGTGCTGTTTGAGCGAGCCACCTCGTGGCTGTTCACACAGAAAGTCCTCCTGCCTGGTGTGTCTCAACTAGAGCGCTTTATCGCCCAGTTGCGCAGTCGGGTCGAAGAACGCCTCTGGTTTACGCTGGGCCGCAGCGTGACTGAGGAACAGCGATTGCAACTGCAAGACTTGCTGACGGTGGCCGAAGGCAACCGCAGCTCCCGGCTGGATCAATTGCGCTCCGGCCCGGTCATGGTCAGTGGCCCCGCGTTGATTCGGGCACTGCGCCGGCTCGATGACGTGCGCGGCATCGGCATCACCTTGCCGGCGGCGGCGCACATCCCTCCCAGCCGTATCGCCGCCCTGGCCCGCTTCGCCAACACGGCCAAGGTCACCGCGATTAATCGGCTGCCGGCGTCGCGGCGGATGGCGACACTGGTGGCCTTCGCACTCTGCCTGGAGGCGACTGCGCACGACGACGCACTGGAAGTCCTGGAGGCCTTGCTGCGCGACCTGTTCAGCAACGCGGAGAAGGCCGACAAGAAAGCCCGCATGCGCAGCCTGAAAGACCTGGATCGGTCGGCCGCGACGCTCGCCGCCGCGTGCAAGGTCGTGCTGGACAGCTCGATCAGCGATGACAACGTGCGCGCCCGGCTGTTCAACGACCTGCCGAGGACCACCCTGGAAAAGGCCCTGGAAGAGGTCAACGCGCTGATCCGCCCGGTAGATGACGTCTATTTTCTTGCATTGGAAGCGCGCTACCGCAGCGTGCGCCGCTTCCTGCCCGACCTGCTCAAGCACATCCGCTTCGGCTTCAGCCCGGCCGGCAAGGGCGTGGCGGCTAGTCTGGAGTGGCTGCAACTGAACCTGCCGCGCCGGAAGCCAGAGGATGACGCGCCGCAGGAGATCGTGGCCAAGGCTTGGCAGAAGCACATCACCCGCGAAGATGGCTCCCTCGACATGGGTGCCTATGTGTTCTGCACGCTCGATGCGCTGCGCACGGCCCTGCGCCGCCGCGATGTCTTCGTCTCGCCCAGTTGGCGCTATGCCGACCCGCGCCTTGGCCTGCTCGACGGTGCCGAATGGCTGGCGGCGCGACCGATCATCTGCCGGTCACTGGGCCTGACCATCGACGCCAAAACCACCCTGGACGCCTTGTCCGTCGAGCTGGATGCAACCTGGCTGGCAGTAGCCGCGCGCCTGCCCGACAACCCGGCGATTCAACTGAGCGAGAACACCGAGGGCAAGACCGAACTGTCGCTCGGGGCGCTGGACAAGCTGGACGAGCCCTGCTCGTTGCTGCAACTGCGGGCGGCCGTGTCTGACCTGATGCCGCGTGTCGATCTGCCGGAAATCCTCTTGGAAATCGCCGCCCGCACTGGCTTTTCCGAGGCCTTCACCCATGTCTCCGAACGCAATGCACGCGCCGACAACCTGGTCACCAGCCTCTGCGCGGTGCTGTTGGGCGGGGCCTGCAACACCGGCCTGGAGCCCTTGATCCGCACCGACAACCCGGCGCTGCGCCGTGACCGGCTGTCCTGGGTCAGCCAGAATTATATCCGCGACGACACCCTGTCAGCGGCTAACGCCATCCTGGTCGGAGCGCAAAGCCAACTGGAACTGGCCCAAGTCTGGGGTGGCGGCGAGGTCGCCTCCGCCGATGGCATGCGCTTCGTCGTACCGGTGCGCACCGTGCATGCCGGCCCCAATCCGAAGTATTTCGGCACCGGCCGGGGTGTCACCTGGTACAACCTGATTTCCGACCAATTCTCCGGCCTCAACGCCATCACCGTGCCCGGCACGCTGCGCGACAGCCTGGTGTTGCTGGCGGTCGTGCTGGAACAGCAGACCGAGTTGCAGCCGACGCAAATCATGACCGACACCGGGGCCTACAGCGATGTGGTGTTCGGGCTCTTCCGCCTACTTGGCTACCACTTCAGTCCGCGGCTGGCCGATGTCGGCGGTACCCGCTTCTGGCGCACGCGCCCGGACGCGGACTACGGCAAGCTCAACGGGCTGGCCCGCCAGTCGGTCAAACTCGACCTGATCGCCGAGCACTGGGACGACCTGCTGCGCCTGGCCGGCTCGCTCAAACTCGGCCGGGTGCCGGCGACTGGCATCATGCGCACGCTGCAAACGGGAGATAGACCCACCCGGCTGGCCCAGGCGCTGGCCGAATTCGGGCGGATCGAAAAGACTCTGCACACGTTGACCTATATCGACGACGAGTCCAAGCGCCGCGCCACCCTGACCCAGTTGAACCGAGGCGAAGGCCGGCACAGCCTGGCCCGCGCCGTGTTCCACGGCAAACGCGGCGAGCTCCGCCAGCGCTACCGCGAAGGCCAGGAAGACCAGCTCGGTGCTCTGGGCCTGGTGGTGAACATCATCGTGCTGTGGAACACCCTCTACATGACGGCGGCCGTGGAACGGCTCAAGCAGCACGGCTATCCAGTGCTGGAAGAGGATTTGGCCCGGCTATCGCCGCTGATCTACGAGCACATCAACATGCTCGGGCGGTATTCCTTTGCGGTACCGGAAGAAGTTGCGCGCGGCGAGCTGCGGCCACTGCGTAATCCAGACGACGACCTGTGATCCCCCTAAACGCTATGAGCAACACCCAAGCTGCTGCTGGATCGGCGGGCACTTCACCGAGCCGAACGAACAGAAAACGCAGCAATCCCCTGGGTTGGGGCGCAGCAGCGCCTTGCAGTTGCTGCACTCGTAATAGAACTGGCAGGCGTCCGTGGGCATGGTTTCCGGCTTGGCGAAGCCGCAGCGCGGGCAAGTCAGCACGGACTCAAGGACAATGGCGCTCATCGTGACCTCACTTCTGCACTGTGGAGGGGTATCCCGCGTTCGCGGTCGCCTCAGTCAGTGCCTCGGGCTGGGCCTTATCGGGATCGTAGGTGACGGTCGCCGTCTTCTGGTCGAAATTGACCTGGACGTCACTCACGCCGGACACCTTCTCCAGCGACTTCTTGACCGTGATCGGACAGAGTCCGCACGTCATGTTCTGCACGTCGAGCGTGACGGTTTTCGGGGGAGCCGCCAGCGCCACGAAGGGCAAGGCGAAAAGCACGGCGATCAGCAGTTTGCGCATGGTTAATCTCCTTCAGTAGAACAGCGGGGCGAGCCACGGCACGGCCAATAGGCCGAGCAGCAGCACGCTGACGATCCAGAACACGAGTCGCTGTCGCACGAGCGTGCGCGGATCGGCGCAGGGTGTACCTGGCGTACAAACCTGTGGCACCAGGTAGAGCTTGCGGAATGCCAATCCCAGGAACAGTAGAGTCAACCCGATGAAGAGGGGGCGTAGTGGCTCCATCATGGTCAGAGCGCCCACCCACGTACCGCCGACACCGAGTGCCAACAGCACCAGTGGCCCGACACAGCACACCGACGCACCGATGGCGGTCAGCGAACTCGCGACCAGCGAGCCTTTCCCGGTGAGTTGCATCCCCATTCCCATCTCCTGAGCCTGATTGCCTAGGTGCTATTCTAAACTCCGTACCAAAGTACGGAATCAAGGAGAAAGTGATGGCCACAGAGCTGACCATTGGCAAGCTGGCAGACGCCGCCGGGGTGAACGTCGAGACGATCCGCTACTACCAGCGACGCGGGCTGCTGGATGAACCAGCCAAACCCTTGGGTGGCCATCGGCGCTATCCGGTGGACATGGTGAAGCGACTGCGTTTCATCAAGCGGGCTCAGGCGCTGGGTTTCACGCTCTCGGAAGTCGGTGGACTGCTGACGCTGGATGAGTCGTGCGCCTGTGCCGAAACGCGAGCACGGGCTGCACGCAAGCTCGCGTTGATCGAGCAGAAGATGGCCGACTTGGTCGTCATGCAGCAACTGTTAGGCGAACTGGTGCAGCAATGTGATGCGGGAGACGGCGGAACGATCTGCCCGATCATCGAGGCACTGATCAGAGAGTAATGCCTGGCGGGTGAGCTGGAGATCGGAAAGCCCCTTTACGGTGGGATTCAGAGCTTACGTTGGTTTTTGGTTCCATTGCTCCCCAAACCCCAATCACGCACCCATTCGCTCTGGTGCTGTGATCTGTGTCGAAGCTGATGGCTCCCTTGCCTGGGAGACCCCGCGAAAGATGCAAGTCCGTGGTTCCCACGAATCGTCGATGCATATCCGTAGCGTAGGCGGGGATGGAAAGGGCAATGCAACTCACCTGTATATCGATGGAAACCCTTCCAAGTGGTTACAAGGCCACAACCTTGTTGGTTCGGATGACCTTATCGCTCTCATCAACGACGTGTTCGCCAGACTCTGCGGGATATTTCAACTTGTCCCCAATGACTTTGAGCGTCAGAAGGTCAGGGCAGGGCACTACCGTGTTACCCGTATCGACTATAACCGCATGTTTGAACTTCCCAGTAGGGCTGATGTGCGCGCCTGGCTACGAGCTGGTGAGTTCAAGTGCAAGTCACGTCATGGACGGCCCGTTAATGATCGGGGAACTTTGAAGTTCGGCAAGGGCTCGACTCACTGGCAATTCACGTTTTATTGCAAGGCCGATGAAATAGCAGGGAAGGGCTCCCACAAGCTCGCTGAGGAGTTTGTCCAGATACCTGAGATACACGAATTTATCGATAACAAACTTCGCGCTGAACTGCGCTTGTGCTCCAAGAAGTTAATTTCTCTAGGCCTACAAAACGGCCACTCTCTTACTCCGGCGGAACTTTGGAAACAGTACCGCATTTTTCTTGGTGAACTAGACATGTCCGAGCAAATCGAGCTGAACAGTAAGCAATTACTTGAACTTCCCAATAAGCTCCGCGCGACGTATGTTCTTTGGAAGCAGGGTCACGACCTTTCCAGCATGCTTTCCAAGCCAACTTATTACCGTCATCGCAAAGAACTTCTCGCCCTGGGCATCGATATTAATATTCGCTGCGATCGCCGCGATGATACGAACGTCGTTCCAATGATTCGAATCCTTGAGGCCAAGCCCGCTCAGATTCCTGCTTTCTTCTTTGAGAGGAATATTGTTCATCATTCCACTCGCAGGGTATCGGCATGAAATCGATGTTTGATGTTTATTTCGGTGGCAATCTCTCTTCCAGGGCTGCCATGCAAGAAAAGATTCGCACTATGAAAACCTCGGGCAGTGTTATTGCCGAGGCTCAGCACTCTTTCCAAGATTGGAAAGACTCTAAGTTTGTCGAAGAGTATTCGGCAGCCGGTGGCGCCAAGTTTCTTGGTGATGCCTTTGTTATATCTCAATCGGAGCAAAACTAATGGATGTTTTCGTAAAAGTCTCCATCACCGCAAGTTGCATGACTCGTTCTGGTACTTCCGGCGCTGGCAAACCTTATTGCATGGCTGAAGCCTATGCTCATCTTCCTGGCTGTGACTTCCCGCAGAAGTTCTCTTACTACTGCACTTCCCAGCAAGAAGCCCTCCCCACTGGGGATTATGAAGTTCCCCTCAAGGGCGAAATCAAAGACGGTCGAGTTCAATTCCACCTCGATCCTCGGCAAGGTCGCCGTATTGCTACGCCTTCGGCCGCCAAGCCTGCTGCCACGGCCTGATAAAGGGGGAGGGGGTGTCATGTCTTCTTTCGTTTTTGCCGCGCTGCTCTGGGTCCTCGTTGGTTCCCTTTCTGGCTTCCTGCTGGGGTGGGTCTGTGGTCGCATTTGGCGTGGCGTAGACGGCCGTATGCGCATGGCTACTCGCCGTGGCGTTGTTGTCCTGGGCGTCTCTGAATGATGCCCCTTTGCGTCGTCGTTGACTCCACTGGCGCCCTTGTTTCTCGGGGTGAATTTACCGGTGAGTGCAACGGCTACGTCCTGATGACGCCTGCTGATTACGCGGGCTCCATGACCATCGCCCAGCTCTTTGGGTGGCCCGATCCGGTCGCCTTTGCATCCGCCTTCATGGCGTCGTTCGGGATCGTTCTCAGATGCGCCGTGGTGGCTCATACCGTCGGCTCTGTAGCCGGCTTTTTCGACTCTTCCAAGGAGGAAGAACTATGAAATTCACTCGCAACCAACTGTCCGTCGCTCTCGCCCTGGTAGTGGCATCTCCGCTCTCCATGGCAGCTGCTGGTGACCTCGACTTCTCGACCATGGTCGGCGCCGTTTCCGCCACTGCGGTCATCGCTGCTTTCGTGTCGATGGGCGTCATCAAGCTCGGTCCGAACTTCGCCAAATGGGCGATCAACAAAGTTGCCGGCTTCTTCGGCCGCTAACTGCAACTCGGCGCAATGCCTGGGGAGCCTTCGGGCTCCCTTTTTTTATCCGGAGTTCGCCATGGATGCTGATCTCAACTTTGCAGTAATGATTGCTGAAGTAACTGGGCAAGTTATCGGGCTTGTTGCTGTTCTACTTGCCATGGGTGGTATTCGCGGCATTGCTGATTTCTGTCAGTGGTGCATTAATCAGGTCATCATGTTTTTTGAAGACCCGAACGACCCCGATAACTACTGGCATTAATTCCTGCGCCCTTCGGGGCGCCTCTCAATTGGTGGAACTATGATATGGCTCGTGATAGCGGTGTTCGGCGGCTTTGTGTGCGGTGGAGTTTCGGCCTTTGCATTCTATGCGCGTCAGTAACTTCATTTGGCGCGACTCGGCAGAATGTCACCATCCCGAATAATGAGGTTATGACTTCTAACAAGAGTGTTGCTACTCGCGCCGGCGATGTGCTCAAGGTTGGCGTTCATGAGGGTGAGTATATTGAGGCTCATAAACTCAATAAGAAAGTCCCAGTAAAGGTATTAAAGACCGTTGATTATTCGATTCCCAGGACGATTAATGCGGGGAAAAGTTTGCTCAAGTCTAATCTTGGGCAACTCCTCTTGACTGGCGTGATCATGGGCGCCGTTAGTGCAGTTGACTGGGTGATGGAGGAGGGCGTTAAGCCTGGTGGCGGCACTGAAAGGAAACTCGTTAAGAAAGTTCCAGGTACTGTTGAAGGTATTGGCCTTCCTTACAAGGGCGCCGGTTTTAGTGGTATGGGCTGTTCCGCTGCTCGTCAGTATGGTCCTGGCGTATATAGCGGCGGCGGGTGGGTATATGTTGTTTCCGCCGGTACTCCTTACACTAAAGCGCCATTTACGTATGTCGGTAACTGTGATGACCCTTATCTTTCTCAGGCATTTGCATCTGATTTTCCGATCAACGTTAGTCCCGATTCCACTGTTGAAGTTACTCCCGAAGAGATTGACCAAAAATTTGGCGATTATGCCGCCGCACAGGATGCTGAATGGCTCAAAGGCCTTCTCCGTGAGTCGTGCCAGGGCTCGCAGTCTCCTGAGGCTTGTATGCAGTCCCTGCGCGACCAAGTAACGACGTCAGGCCCTGCGACAGTTACTGCCGACAAGACCGTCTCCACTGGAACATACCTGAAGCCTGATGGCACTTATGGTTCCACTAGGACGGAGACCACGACTAACTACAACATCAAATATGGTCCGACTTATTTCGACTTCACCGAAAATAAGGCGGTAACCATATATAAAGATGGCGAAAAGGTTTCCGACGAAACTACCGGCGAGACTGATGATGTAACCGAAGAAAAGCCTGCCGAGGAGGACAAGGAGGACGCCGATCCTTGCGTAACTGGCTGCGATGGCCCTGCGTATAAAGACCTCTATCAGCCTACTGACAAGACCAAGGAAGGTGAGATTGATAGTTACTCTTCTCGCGTCAAGAACATCCCGCTGATGAAAGCGGTTATTGGTTTGTTTGATGTTCAAGTCCAGGGTGCTCAGTGCCCTATATGGGAAACTCATCAGCAAATGGAACTCCTAGGCGAGACTATGAATATTGATCTCGTATTCGATTACCACTGCTTACCTTGGTTTATTGATAAGAAAACATATGTTCAAGCAATCGTGCTCATTGGCTTTATGTATCTCGCAATTCGCATAGGACTCCTTTAATGATCGCTACTATTAAGAGTTGGCTTTCTGCTCTTATTTCCTGGGTGGGCCGGATATTTGAATGGCTGAAGGGCTTGTTCACGGATTTTATGGAATTCGTGATGGATATACCGGTCAAGATATTTGGCGGCATACTTGATGGCGTCATATATATTCTATCCCTCATACCCGTCCCGGATTTTCTTCAGCAGGGCGCGCTTCAGACGATGTTTAATTCGCTGGGTCCTGACGTTATCTACTTCGTTGATTTTTTCGGCATTGATACCGGCCTTGGCTTAATTGGTGCGGCCATTATTTTCAATCTCACTCGCAAAGCGCTTACGCTAGGCCAGTGGTAAGGGTAGGGGAGTGACATGATATTTGGACACGAAGGTTTACCGCGCTCCGGCAAGTCCCTGGAGGCTATGCAGCACGTCGTCGATGCGCTTCGACATGGTCGCCACATTGTTACTAACGTGCATGGCATCAATAAGCGAGCTATTGCCGACTATATTGGCATCCCCATTCACTCTGTTGAGCTTCTCATTACATGTCTTGAGGCTCCCCAGGATATGGATGAGGATGAAAAGCTTAAGTGGTACAAGAAGGCTTTTTGGGATCACCGTATAAATGACAGTCTTTGGATTTGGGATGAGATAAATCAATTCTGGCCGCCTGATCGCCAGCCACTGTCCGCCGACTGGGCTAAGTTCGTTACTGAGCATGGCCACTTGGGCATAGATATTCTGATCATGGGTCAAGATTTAACCGAGCTTCATCAAACTTGGCGCAAGCGGTTGCAGCGTTATACGCGCTTTACCAAGATGGATATGATGGGCAAGGAGGATCATTATCACTGGTCGACTCTGACGAACGTCTCGCGCGGTCGATTCAAGCAGACCGCTCAGGGCAAGAAGCCATATAACAAAGATTTCTTCGGCTTCTATAAGAGTCACCGCGATGAAACGACAAACAAGGGCAACTATAAAGACGTTCGTTTTTCCGTATTTCAGGCCAAACACAAATTTTGGGCCGTGTTGTTCGGGATCGCCCTGGTCGCTGCAGTTTGGAATATCTGGAGCTTCTGGCACCCGGCAGAACTTTCCAGTCCGAGTGTCGCTGAGTCTACTGCTAGTTCCCCTTTGACTCCTGAGCCTGAGCCGATCATTCCGCCTGCAGCTCAGTCCGTTACTCCAGCTGCAGAACCATCCCAGGGCGCCGCCAAGGAAGTTGAGCCTATTGATTACCTCGACAAGTTCGCCCTTAAGTACCAACTTCGTTTGTCGGCCATCATGGATCGTAAGGAGGCCGAGGAAGGCAAGGCCGCTTTTGAGTTCGTTATCGACTTTCTCGACCCTGGATATAGGATCAAAGAGCGCATGTCGCGTCGCGATGTGGCTAGCTTGGGCTGGCGTATTGAGCGGTTCGATTACGGCATTCTGATTAGCAAGGGTGATAGGTCGTACGTCGTCAGGCCCTGGCCCCTGGACAACTTCGGCAACGTTCCACAGCGCGAAATCAACGCTCTGAAGCCGGCTGGGGTCACGTCTGCGCTCGCGCAGCCGTGATCCAGCTGGCGAAGCCTTTTTCCTTCATGCTGATGCCTGTTGCCGCTTGGCCAGGCCCAGCCATGACGATACGCTCTCGGCTTTCCCCTGGAGCGCCCCTGAATGGATTCCCGTACTGCTGCAAACGACCCTGGGCTGCCTGCTTCGTCATCGGACGCGGTGTGGCAGGTTCGCATTGCCAGGACTGTCCAGCGTGAGCGTAACCGCGCGTTTCGCTACGGTCTTGCCATCGGCCTGGCTCTCGGGCTTTTGCCGACCATCCTCAGGCTGGTTCGAATCTGAGGGCAACGGCGCAGCCGTCGTTACCTCGGGTTACTCATAATGTAGATTATGTTAAATCGCGTAGGGATGAATCATGCCCATGAACTCGTCAGCCCTCCCGGTTTCGAGTGATCTGAACTAAAGATTCGAATTTCTGGTAACTACAGATTAGAAACGGGAGTGAGCTCTCCGTTTCTAACCTTCAGTTCACTCCATGCCCTCCCGTTTCCAATCTTTGGTTCACGAAATAATCCCATTTCTAATCTTCAGCTCATGGATGACCTTTCCATTTCGAATCTTTGGTTCACCTGCCTCTCCGTTTCTAATCTTCAGTTCGCCAGCGCGTCCATTCGATTCGGCCACGCATCTCTCGATCAGTTGATCCCCTAGACACCCGGAACTAGCCTGAATCAGTACGACTCACGTCGCGCTCAGGTACGCACGCCGATTCCCTTATGGCTCTTAGGGCTCAGAGCCGGGATTAACGTCATGAAGATCGCGCCACAACCTCTTTTTGAGGTACTCACTCGTTTCAAGAAGCTCGAGTTTAAATCCCCAGAGCTGCGATATGAGCTACCTGAGGTGCGCGCGTTCCTGGAAGGGTTTCCGGCGGCGCTTCGCGCCAAGGAGGGATACGCTGCAGTAGGTGCTTTCCTAAAAACCCGCAGCGACAACGAGACAACATTCAACAGCTACCGAAATCATGCAGAGTGCTTACTTCTTTGGTCGCTCCTGGAGGCCCAGAAGCCGCTCCTCGAGTTAAACCACTCGGATAGCAAGAGCTTCATAGCATTCTGCCTTAAACCGCCGAACAGCTGGGTTGGGCCGGTCGTAAGGGGTAGGTTCACTCGCATTGGCAGTAGGATGGCGCATGAGTCAGACAGCTACATGGTCAATGGAGACTGGCGGCCGTTCAATTGGCACTGTCCAAAACGCGATCGATCTGCCTCCTCAGGATCCGCACCTCCTCCGCTATCCGGTCCACCAGTGGGCCTATCTCAGGCAAGCCTTAATAAGTGCATATCTGTGTGCAAATGCCTCTTTGTCTATGCCGTTGGTGAGGATCTAACCAACGTCAACCCATTCGCATCTAGACGCCTTCCTACTCGTGGAGGCCGTATCCTGCGGAACGATGGAGCGCGTTCGCTGAGCAAGGATCAATGGCTATACGTGATTGATACAGCAGCTGGTATGGCTTCAGAAGACGTCCGACATGAGCGGACGTTATTCATCCTCGCCACCGTTTACGCCATGTACCTGAACGTATCCGATTTATCAGGTACAGGGCGCGACGCTCCGGCGATGAAGGATTTTCGCAGGGACGCTGCTGGTCTCTGGTGGCTCTATTTGCGTAAAGGCGGCCGGTTGATAGACAGAGTTCGTGCGCCGCAGGAGTACCTGGATGTTTACCTTGCACGTTACCGGCGCATTTTAAACCTACCTCCCCTGCCCTCCGACGACGAGGCCGTACCTCTACTATGTACCCTGAGAGGGCGACCGGGATTGTCCGACCACCACATCCGCGGACTCCTCCAGCCGGTGTTTGATTTAGCCCTTGTTCGAATGCGGCAGGACGGGTGGAGTGAAATGGAGGTTGATCAGTTACGATCGGCATCGCTCCAGTGGATCCGTAACACCTCTGCCAGGCTTGCCTCACCGAACCTCAATGTTTTGGAGTTACAAGCCGCTCTTCGCATCCGTGATGTAATCCGCTACACCGCCACGGTGCCTAATGAAGAAAGTGACAGCTAAGGGACCTGCTGCCCGCCTAAATCTGCAAATAAATCTGCAGAACAGCACATCTGCCGGCACTGGAACCCTTATTCTAGAGGCCTTAAGCTGTCATGGTGAAAAGTGCAAAAATATATGCATATTCATCAGTAAAGATCGTTCGTCCGAGCCCTCAAAAGAGCTTTCCCCACTCTCTGTGGGCTAACGCGCTACACACACTGGGGGCGCCACCAAAGCAACGTAGCGACACTATTTTCATCCGGGCCTCTGAGTCGTAAGTCACTGTTACGCCATCTTCGTTAAGCAACACACCGCCAGCCCCGATTAGCAGAGCATGGCCACCAACGACGTCATGAGCCGAGACCGGCACGAGAGAAATTCCCGCAATAGCGTCGCCGGCGGCTACGCGAGCCAAGCGATACGCAATGCTGGGGGAAGGAACAAAAGCTGCGGGCGCGCACAGCTCGGCGTTGAGTTCTGGCTTGTTAATTGCCGCAGTGCTCACCAGGACCTGGCAGCCCGCGTCCAGAGCTCGATGCGCAAGCTGAGCGCTCACTTTGTGGTTATTGCGGATAACGCTTCCGCAGCCTTCCGCCCATGAGATGCAATCGGGCCCCAGATCTGGAGTGACCGGTGCGTAGACCACACCGAGAACGGGCGTCGCATTGCGCAGAAGCCCTACTGAAACTGCAGATCCTTTATGCCCTTGTAGAAAATCGCTGGTTCCATCGTTGGGGTCTACAACCCAACAATACTCGTGGCCAGCCAGGCTGGAGCCTGTTTCTTCTCCCCAGAAATCGCATGGCAGAAGGTCAAGGAGCCCCCTGCGCAGTACCACTTCGATTTCGGCGTCTACTTCTGCCTTGTCGCCGTAGCCACGCGGCCCGCCTGGAAGATCCCACTCGGCTGCAAGGAGCTTCCCTGCCAACAGCACCTTCTCAGTGACGAGCTTTAGCAATTCCTGGTTCATGGTCGGGCACCTGCGCTAAAGACC
Source organism: Pseudomonas sp. 57B-090624 (assembly GCF_003234055.1). NCBI lineage: Bacteria > Pseudomonadati > Pseudomonadota > Gammaproteobacteria > Pseudomonadales > Pseudomonadaceae > Pseudomonas > Pseudomonas sp. 57B-090624. Next base: position 1,408 of record NZ_QKRU01000037.1, on the reverse strand, counting down.
CTGCACTCAGTGTTGCACATCTGTGGGGTTTGCTATGGGACTGCTCCCCTGCCCCCTTTACCAACTGTCGGATACCTGCTGGTAAGCGCTTACCAGCGGGGAAAGCGAAACGGATATCGAACACCGAAGACATGATGGGGATGTTGCTCCGCGTACCACATGATGTGCGACCGGCAAAAATCACGGAACGCCTCAGTCGTCCACAGCTGACGCAACTCAGATCTGGTTAGACGTAGTGAACCATCTTCTCTGTGCTTGGAGCTAAATACTCTTCCTGTGTACGGGTTGCGCTTCGGCCATGCCCGGTTTGCATTCCGAAGATGCCCTTGCGGTTTTGAGGGGTAAGCCTACAGCCAGTCACCAGTACGGAGCGCGAAGCTCCGTACTATGAGAAACCTTCGCGCCCAGTCCTTCGGTGGCGACGTGATCGCCGAGAACGATCCGGACGAGCAACAGAAGCGACTGCGCTACAACGACATGGTGGCCTCGTCGGTGATCCTGCAGAACACTGTGGACATGATGCGGATCCTGCAGAAATTGGCCCGCGAGGGCTGGCAGTTCACCGATGAAGATGTGTCCTTCCTCAGCCCCTACCTGACCAGCAACGTCAAGCGTTTCGGCGAGTTCAACCTCAAGCTCAACCGGCCGCCGGAGCCCTGGATCAAAGACTCGGTGTTCCAGCAGGCAGCCGGGTCCATCCGCACTGGCAAGCTCGGTACTGCGGAAACCGAGGAGATGACCTGATGAACATTCCTCCTGCGTCATTTCGCGTCACGCCCTACGGCGAGGTAGATGCCGAGGCGCTGGAGCGTTTGCATGACGACTACGACACCATCCAGTTGCTGCGTCTAGTCGATGGGCTGGATCTGCTGCTGAAGGAAATGAACAACATCGGCGGCCTCAGGGATGGCCTCCTGCGGGTACATGCCATGGCGAAAACGGTGCTCGATGGTGCGGCACTATCGGTGTCTGTGACGGAAGGCGGCAGTATCTGGGAGGAAGCCGAGTCGCTTGATGAGGATCTGGTGGAACTGGGCAATTGGCTGGCCAGTGTCAGAGTTCAACTGAAACCCTTGATCGAACTCATGCCGGTCGATCCTCATTAACCAGCTAGTCGCCAGCGACACCGAGCAAGCTACTGACTTCTGAACGGCTCGACAATCTGACCCACATTGAATCGCCCCAGGTTTTCTAGACACTCTCCAAGCTCTGGAAATAGCGCTTTTCAAACTCCACTGGCGATAGCTGCATAGCGCTGCTGTGCCGGCGCTTTGGGTTATAAAACATCTCGATGTAATCGAACACATCACTGCGGGCTTCTTCGCGGGTGCCGTAGGTTTTCCGTCGGATGCGTTCCCGCTTCAGCAACTGGAAAAAGCTTTCCGCGACCGCGTTGTCGTGGCAGTTG